>JBJTSM010000245.1:0-2739 GCA_046076685.1 Planctomycetia bacterium
TCGTGCTCGTCGCCCCGAGCGGCTGTGCCACGCACATGATCCGGCTGGCCCCCGTGCGGGCCGCGTTTCAGCAGGGCGACGTGGCCGCGGCCGACCGGCTGCTCGCCGACGAGCTCGAACGACGCTCGGGCGACGAAGACCTGCTGCTGCTCGACCGGGCGATGGTCACGCTCGCCGACGGCCGGCCCGCCGACGCCGAGCGGATGCTGCGGCGGGTCCGCGACAGCTTCGACCATCTCGAGGAGGCGAGCCCGACCGAAGACGCCTGGAGCATGCTCGGCGACGACGACGCCCGGTCCTACCCGGGCGAAGACTATGAGCAGGTGCTCCTACGGGCGCTGCTCGCGTTGGCCAACCTCGTGCAGGACGGCGACGATGCCGAGGCCTACAGCCTGCAGGTGATCGACAAGCAGCGGCGGATCGTGGCGGCCGCCGCACGGCCCGACGGCACGAACCCGAAGGCGGCCTACCAGCAGGTCGCGCTGGCCCCCTACCTCCGCGGCCTGCTCCGGGAGGAGACGCATCGCGACTACGACGACGCCACGAGGAATTTCCAGCTCGTCGTCGACTGGCAGCCCGACTTCCGCCCGGGTCGCATCCATCTCGCGCGGGCCGCGAGCGGCAGCCACTCCCGCCGCGGCCATGGCGTGGTGCACGTCTTCGCGCTGGTCGGCCACGGCCCGTTCAAGGCGGAGGTGGAGGAGATCCCGACGAGCACGTCGCTCCTGATCGCCGACCAGGTCTTGAGCGCGCAGCTCGGCACCACGCTGCCCCCCACGGTGGCGCCGATCAAGGTGCCGCGGATCGTCGCGGCGCCGGGCGCCGCCGGCAGCGTGCAGGTGGCGGTGGGCGACTGGGCCGCCGGGCAGACGGAGACCATCACCGACGTCTCCCAGATGGCGATCCGCCAGCAGGAGGCGCTTCATCCCTATATCCTGGCCCGGGCGATCACCCGCCGCGCCGTCAAAAAAGGCACGATCTACGGCGTCAAGCAGGGGCTTGGCATGCGGGACGGCCTGCCGTCACTGGCCCTCGACGTGGCGGGCATCGCCTGGGAGGCGTCGGAACGAGCCGACACCCGCTGCTGGAGCCTGCTGCCCGACCGCATCCAGGTGCTGCGACTGGAGCTGCCTGTCGGCTCCCACCTGCTCCAACTGCGGCCGCTCGATCGTCAGGGGCAGCCGCTCGGCCAACCCGTCGAGCAGAGCGTGCAGGTGGCCGACGGCCGCAACACCTACCTGCTCGTCCAGGCCACCGACACCGGCCTCGTCGGCCAGCCGCTCACCAACAGCCGCTAGACCGCATTCGGCCCTCGTATAGCACCGGCTTCGGAGCGGAATCCGTGAGGGGTGCCCATGCCCCGAGAGCCGGCGTGTGCTGACAAGCGTAGGCAGGATGCCGGAGCGCAGTCAGCATCGAGTGAGCGAAGGACAGGATGTCCGAAGCGAACGTCCGGCGATGGGGCATGGGCAGCCCCGAACCGTCGCCACTGTCGGAACGACTTCACCGCACCGTGGCGGCGCGGCCCGTGCGGGCCGATTCGTAGCAGGCTTCCACGATGGCCACCGCCTTACGGCCCTCGAGCCCGTCAAGCGCGGGCGGCCGGCCGGCCGACAACGCCGCGAGGAAATCCTCGAAGTTGCGGGTGTGGCATGAGTAGTTGATCGCCATCGGGTCGGCCGCGCCGCCGGAGGTGCCGCTCGCCCCCCCGAACCGCTCCCTTGTGGCCGCATCCGCGGGCGTCTCCTCCCGAAACCGCCAGGCCGTCAGCTGCTCCTCGAGGATCTCCGCCGTGCCGTCGCGGCCGCCGATGAGAAACCGCCGCAGCTGGCCCGGATAGAGGCTCGTGGCGGCAAGCAGCTGGCCGAGCCCGCCGTTCTTGAACCGCAGGATCGCCACGCAGGTGTCCTCCACCTCCAGCCGCTGCGGATCGTGGGCCCGCACGGCGGAGAACGCGAAGACGCTTTCGACCGGATTTTCCCCCGGCGCGAGGCCGGGTGTCGTAGCGCCGGCGATCCACTGCAGCGCGTCGACGCCGTGGATCGACTGGTTCATCACCGCGCCGCCGCCGTCGAGCGTCTTCGTCCCCTGCCAGCGGCCCGGGCCGTAGTAGGCGTCGTCACGCCACCATGGCACGTAGCTGGCGGCGACCGCGAGCGGCCCGAAGCGGCCGGCCGCCGCGGCGGCGTGCACGGCCTGCACCACCGGGTTGAACCGCTGTGGAAAGATGGCGCCGAGCGTGATCCCCGCCGCCCGGACCGCGGCCAGCATCTCGTCGATCCGTTCGAGCGTGATCTCGAGCGGCTTCTCGCAGATCACGTGCACGCCGCGGCGGGCGGCTGCGAGCACGGCGTCCAGGTGGGCCCCCGACGGCGTCGCCACCGTGACGAAATCGGGCCGCTCCCGCGCGAGCATCGCGTCGGCATCGCCATACCAGGCGCAGCCGAACTCCCCGGCGAACGCCCGCCCCTTCTCCTCCGTGCGGCAGGTGGCCGCCACGAGTTCGACGCCGGCGATGTCGCCGAGCGCCCGGGCGTGCATCCGCGCGATCGCCCCGATGCCGATGATGGCCGCCCGCATGGTCTTTCGTTCCTCTCCCTTCGAGGTTCCCGGCATCCGTCCGCCGCTACGCGTGCGACGTGGCGATCAGCTGCGACAACAGCGGCAGCAGCTGCTTCTTGCGGCTGACGACGTTCTTGAGCGAGTAGAGGCTGCGGTCGAGCCGCGGGTAGTTGATCT
>JBJTSM010000246.1:0-2900 GCA_046076685.1 Planctomycetia bacterium
GTCGACGCCCTCGCCAAGTCCGAGGGGGAGAACTGGGTCTGGCACGGGGCCACGGTGCTCGAGCCCGAGGACCGGGTATGCCTCGTGTCGCTGTCGCGGGGCGGGGCCGACGCCGACGTCGTCCGCGAGTTTGACCTCGAGGCGAAGGCGTTCGTGGCCGGGGGCTTCGCGCTGCCGGAGGCGAAGAGCCGGATCGCCTGGCGCACCGCCGAGAGCCTCTTCGTGGCCAGCGATTTCGGGCCGGGGTCGTTGACGACGTCGGGCTACCCGCGGACGGTGCGAGAGTGGGCCCGCGGCACGCCGCTGGCAGCCGCGCCGGTGGTCTACGAGGGACGTCCCGAGGACATGAGCGTGACGGCCTTTCGCGACCTGACGCCCGGCTTCGAGCGGGACTTCGTCGCGCGGCAGATCACGTTCTGGACGAACGAGTTGTTCCTGCGCCGCGACGGGAAGCTCGTGAAGATCGAGAAGCCCGACGACGCCAACGCCTCGGTGCACCGCGAGTGGCTGCTCGTCGAGCTGCGCAGCCCCTGGGCCGTGGACGGCACGACGCATCCAGTCGGCAGCCTGCTCGTGTGCAAGCTCGAGCAATTCCTCGCCGGTGACCGTTCGTTTCACGTGCTCTTCTCGCCCGGCCCGCGGACGTCGCTCGTCGGCTGCGTGGGCACGCGGAGCCGGCTCCTGCTCACCACGCTCGACAACGTCCGCAGCCGGATCGAGGTGCTCTCGTTCGAGGATGGCGCGTGGCGGCGGGAGCCGCTGCCGGGCGTGCCGGAGGCGGGCACGGCGAGCGTCGCACCGGTGGACGAGATCGAGTCCGACGACTACCTGCTCGTCACGTCGAGCCCGCTCACGCCCTCCACGCTCTCCCTCGGCACGGCCGGCGCCGGCCAAGAGCCCGACCGGCTCAAGGCGTCGCCCGCCTTCTTCGAGACCAACGGATTACGGGTGGAACAGCATGAGGCGGTGTCGAAGGACGGCACGCGGATCCCCTATTTCCAGATCGGCCGGCGGCTCCTGCCGTCCGACGGTTCCACGCCCACGCTGCTCTACGGCTACGGCGGGTTCGAGATCCCGCTCGTGCCCGGCTACGACCCCGTGTCGGGTGCCGCCTGGCTCGAGCACGGCCACGTGCTCGTGATCGCCAACATCCGCGGTGGCGGCGAATTCGGTCCGCAGTGGCACCAGGCGGCTCTCAAGGCCAAGCGGCCCCGCGCCTACGAAGACTTCGTCGCGGTGGCCGAGGACCTGATCGCTCGGAAGGTGACGTCGTCCCGGCACCTCGGCATCAAGGGAGGCAGCAACGGCGGGCTGCTCATGGGGAACATGCTGACCATGCGGCCCGACCTTTTTGGCGGCGTCGTCTGCCAGGTGCCGCTGCTCGACATGCGGCGGTTTCACAAGCTGCTGGCCGGCGCGAGCTGGATGGGCGAATATGGCAACCCCGACGATCCATCGGAGTGGGAGTTCATCCGCGGCTTCTCCCCCTACCACAACCTCGATGCCACGCGGGAATATCCGCCGATCCTGATCACCACGTCCACGCGGGACGACCGGGTGCATCCGGCGCACGCCCGCAAGATGACGGCCCGGCTCGAGGAACTCGGCAAGCAGGTGCTCTCCTACGAGAACATCGAGGGCGGGCACGGCGGCGCGGCCGACAACAGGCAGCGGGCCTTCATGGAGGCGCTGGGCTACACCTTCCTCGAGCGCACGCTCGAGTGAGCGTGCCGATGCACCCTGCTACGTAAAGCTCGAACCCGCTTCACCGGCTGGTAGCGGTCCACACACACGTTCACCAGATAGTCGCAACCGGATAGAGCGCGATCGTGCGATCAGGTGTGAGCACGGCCATCCGCTCGCGGATCGCCGTCGCCACGAGAATCCGGTCGAAGGGATCGCGGTGAATCAGCGGCAACTCGGCGGCTGCGCAGAGCAACGCGGCGTCGAGTCCTTCACGCGGCAGCGTGAGCCGATGGCGGCGGGCGAGGCTCACGCAGTAGTCGAGTGGCGGGAGTGGCAACTCGAGCTTCCCCGCTTTTCCCTTGATGGCCAGTTCCCACGGCACGACGGGCGACAGGAAGGCCAGGCCACCGGACCGCAACGCGTCGGCCGCCGGGGATGAGAGTGTGCCGGCTGCAAGATGCAGCACGGCACTCGTGTCGAGGAGAAGCCTCATCGGAGTTCGGCTGGCCACTCGTCGTCGGCGAGCGGTTCAGCCGGGTCGTAGCCGGGCATCAGCCGTGGCATGAGATCAGGAACGGGGGAGAGGTCCCGCGTGAATCCGCCGCCTTCTCCGCTGCAGCCGTAGGCATGAATTTCTGCGACGGGCTTGCCGTGCCGCTGAAGGATCACCGTCTCGCCGCGTTCTTCGACGGCTCGCACGAGCGCCGAAAGATTTGTCTTCGCTTCGTGAATATTGACGCTGATCATGTTGGCTAACTTAGTCGGAATATGGGCCGGCGTCAAGGATTCGCGGGCCATCCGTTCCTTCTCAGGCCGCGGCGGTCGCGAGCCGTTCGTGGTGGGGCGTGGCCCGCAGCAGGATGCAGCCCTGCAGCACCTCGGGCCTGCCGGGGCTGCCGACCGCGGCGGTGGGGCAGGCGATGAGCCCGCGGAGCCTTCCCCACGTGGATTGAAGTGCGTGGGGAATGGAGCAGGCGCTGACGTTGCCCGTGCGCCGGGTGAGTCCGTTGACGAGTTCGCCGCGGACGCCGTGTCCGTCGAGTCGCATGCCGGTGAACCGGACGATGCCCGAGCCCGCCTGGTGGGGCACGACGAAGTCGACGTCGCCGCCGGCGAGCCTGGTGTCGGCGAGCGCCTTGGCCACGGCCGCCGACATGGCCCGCGGGGCGAGCTCGGCGATCGCCATGCCGTCGAGCGAATAGACGAGCCGCTCG
>JBJTSM010000247.1:0-2219 GCA_046076685.1 Planctomycetia bacterium
CGCGGACAGTGCGACGGAACCGCTGCCCGAAAATCCCCCGGCTTGCGCCCGGGGCTTGTATGCGCGGACAGTGCGACGGAACCGCTGCCCGAAAATCCCCCGGCTTGCGCCCGGGGCTTGCCTGCGCGTGCCCCTCAATAAAAGCCCCCGGCGCAAGCCGGGGGATATGCCCCAGAAAAAACCCCACCACCCCGGTCTGTCGACCCTGCCGGTTTTTCCGTGAAGAACGGTCGTACGATCGGCCGATACCTTCTCCGAGACCGTTGGATCTACGAGGGGGGACAATCCGATGCTTCGACCAATGCTTGGCACGGCCGTTCTGGCCGGCGCCATGATGCTGGCGGCTTCCGCCGCGCAGGCCCAGCCGCCGGCCGTCGGCCAGCAGGCCTACGGCCACCAGTGGGGCAACTCCTACAACGCCACCGACTGGAACCGCTTCTACCACTATCCCTACGTCTGGTATCCGCACAACTTCTACGCGGACAGCTACCAGCAGAGCGCCAACGACCTCTACTACCGCTATCCGCAGGAGATGCGGGTGCCGGTCTACAACCGGGCGTGGCAGAACGAATACCCGAAGCCGCGCCGCTATTACCAGGGCCATCACTTCCATTTGGACGTGTTTTGACCGCCCCCACGCAGCATCCGCCGTTTGACGACGAGCGCGAGGCGGCGCGGTGGTGGCTCGCCAACGTCTACGCGGGCGACGACGCCGTCCAGCTCACGCCGCGGGCCGTGATCACGGGGATGATCATCGGCGGGGTGATGTCGATCTCGAACCTCTACGTGGGGCTCAAGACCGGCTGGGGGCTCGGCGTCACGATCACGGCCTCGATCATCGCCTACGCCGTCTTCTCGGTGCTCGAGCGGGTGGTGCCGATGTGGCGGAACCGGCCGTTCACCACGCTCGAAAACTACACGATGTCGAGCGCCGCCAGCGCCGCCGGCTACATGTCGAGCGCGGGGCTCGTGTCGGCGCTGCCCGCCCTCTACCTCACCACCGGCCGGCTGATGCAGTGGTGGGAGATCATGCTCTGGCTGGGGGCGCTCTCGTTCCTCGGCGTGTTCATGGCGATCCCGCTCAAGCGGCAGCTGATCAACGTCGACCAGCTCCCCTTCCCTTCGGGCATCGCCACCGCCGAAACGCTCAAGAGCATGCACTCGTCCGGCGGCGAGGCGGTGGTGAAGGCGCGGTCGCTCTTTCTGGCGGGCATCGTCGGCGCCGCGGTCGCGGTCTGGCGGGATCTCTTCGCGGCGGTGAAGTGGCTGGCCGCCTGGGCCTTTCCGGCGGAGCTACCCTTCCTGCCGACGGCGTTCGGCCGCGACCTGCTCGCGAAATACACGATCGGCATCGAAGGCTCGCTCATCATGCTGGCGGCCGGGGCGATCATGGGGATGCGGGTGGCGGTGTCGATGCTCCTGGGATCGGTCATCTGTTTCGGCGTGATCGGCCCGATCCTCGTGGAGCAGGGGATCTGCCAGCCGGGCTACAAGGGAATCGTGGCCTGGGTGCTCTGGCCGGCGACGGCGATGATGGTGACGAGCGGGCTCTTGTCGTTCGCCTTCAAGTGGCGGACGGTGCTGCGGGCCTTCAGCGGTCTTTCGGGCACGCTGGCCGGGCTCGTGGGCGGGCTCGGTGGAGGCGGCGGACGGGCCCACGAGCGGATCGACGACGAGCTGGCCCACATCGAGGTGCCGGCGTCGTGGTTCGTGGTGGGCGTGGCCCTGGCGGGCACGGCGTGCGTGGTGCTCGGCCACCTGCTCTTCGGGATCACCTGGTGGATGGGCGTGCTGGCGGTGGTGGTCACGTTTCTGTTGTCGATCGTGGCGGCACGGGCGACGGGCGAGACCGACATCACGCCGATCGGCGCGATGGGCAAGATCACGCAGCTGCTCTACGGCGTGGTCGCCCCCTCCAACATCACGACGAACCTGATGACCGCCTGCATCACGTCGGGGGCGGCCTCGCATGCGGCCGACCTGCTCACGGATCTGAAGAGCGGCTACCTGCTCGGCGGCAATCCGCGGAAGCAGACGATCTCGCAGCTGTTCGGCGTGGTGGCGGGCACGCTCGTCTCGGTGCCGGCCTACGTCTTCGTGGTGCAGAGCAATCCCGGCCGGCTCGGGTCGGCGGAGCTGCCCGCACCGGCGGCGAAGGTGTGGGAGGGGGTGGCGCGGCTCCTGGCCCAGGGCCTGCACGCCCTGCCGAAGGGGGCGCT
>JBJTSM010000248.1:0-5580 GCA_046076685.1 Planctomycetia bacterium
CCGCGTCGGGCGGATCGAAGGCGAGCGGCGGAAAGGCGATCTGCTCGGGCCGGGCGGGCAGGCTGCCGGCGGCGGCCGGGGGCTCCGAACGGGCGCGGTGCCGCGGCGAGAGAAACACCACCCCGATCACGCCCACCGCCAGGAGGATCGACAACATCCGCATGCTCATGACCACGCCGCCCTTTCGTGCCTGCTTCTCGTTCCTGTGCCTCTTCGCACCGCAACTAGTTCGCCTTCGCCGCGGCTGCCCGGCGGTAGACCGCCACGCTGCGGTTCGACGGCGTGAAATACCGGTTGGCCACCCGCTTGATGTCGGCGGCCGTCACCGCCTCGTATTTCTTCGGCGCCTCGTTGATCTCCTGCCAGTCGATCAGCGTCTCGAAAAACGCCAGCTGGATCAGCAGCGACATATTGTTCTCGAGCCGCCGGTAGTTGCCGGCCGCCACCCGATTCTTCACCTTGCGCAGCTCGCGGTCCGGCACCTCTTCCGCCTGCAGCTTCGCCAGCTCGTCGTACCAGGCCGCTTCGAGCTGTTCGGGCGTCGCCTCGCCCCGGGTCTCCGCCTCGAAGGAGAAGACGCCGGCATACCGGCGGGTGTCGGAGGCGGTCCGCGCCGATCCCGCGATCGCCCGCCCCTCCACGAGGCCGGTATAGAGCCGGCCGGTCCGCTCGTTGAGCAGTTCGGAGAGCATGTCGAGCGGATAGCTGTCGACGTGGCCGGCCGGCACCGTGTGGTAGCGGATCTCGACGGACGGCGGCACGTCCCCCGCGGCGTTCATCCGCTGTTCCGCGATCTGATCGACCTCGAGCGTCACCACCGGCGGCGGCGGCTTGTTGCCCGGCTGCAGCCGGGAGAAATACCGCGTGATGAACGCCTTCGCCGCCACCGGATCGAAGTCGCCCACCACGATGCCGAACAGGTTGCCCGGGCGGTAGTAGACGTTCCAATACTCCATCGCCTGCTCGAAGGTGTAGCTGTTGAGATCGCTGGGCCAGCCGATGACGGGCCAGGCATACCCGCACGACTGCCAGAACATCGCGTCGAACTGCTCCTGGAACCGACCCGTGGGCGTGCTGTCGGTGCGGAGCCGGCGTTCCTCGTGCACGACGTCGCGCTCCGAATAAAATTCGCGAAACACGCTGTCGTGCAGCCGGTCGCTCTCCATCCAGGCCCACAGCTCCAGCTTGTTCGAGGGCACCGTGATGAAGTAGCAGGTGAGGTCGTGGCTGGTGAAGGCGTTCATGCCGCTGCCGCCGGCCCGCGTGTAGACCTGGTCGAACTCGTCCTTGACGATCGTGGCGGCCTCGGGCCCGCCCTCGCCGCGGCCCTGCTGGGCGCGGATGAGCGTATCGAGCCGGCCGCGGAGCACCCGCAGCTCCTGCGTGTCGTTGGCCGGATCCCAGGCGTCGGCGATCTCGCCGCGTTTGAGCCGCTCGTATTGCTTCGTCCAGACGATCCGGTTGATCTCGTCCCGCACGGCCTTCTGTTCGGCCCGATACTTCGCATCGCGGGCGGCGTCGCGGGTGCCGATCGTGTCGGTGCCCTTGAACATCATGTGCTCGAAGAAGTGGCTGATGCCGGTGATCCCGGGCCGCTCGTTGACGCTCCCCACCCGCGCCACCCAGCCGGCGCTCACGACGTTGGGCTGGTCGCGCCGCGGCACGAGCAGAAACCGCATGCCGTTCTCGAGCTTGAATTCCTCCACCGCGACCTGCTGCGCCCTTGCCTGGGGCACGCCGGCGAGCGGCACGCCGCCCAGCAGCAACAGAAGCGTGATCGGGGCGAGACGCAGGCGGCGAAATGACATGGGATGGCTCCGGGCGGCGGACGGCAGACGACGCCGTTATACCGTCCAAGTCCGGGAACCGGCCATGCGGATTTGCCGCCCGATGTTCGACGGGCGGTCCGGGCCGCTACCGGCCGACCCCCAGCGCCCACTGCACGAGCGTGACCGCGATCTCGAAGACGATCAGGCCCACGATCGCCCACTCCACCCGCAGGGCGCGGCGGTTCTGCAAAAGCTCGAGCGCCGTCTCCGCGGTCCGCGAGATGAGGCTCAGCTTGCCGTGCAGCGCGGCGAACCGCTCGCGGATCTCGAACTCGTCGCGCAGCCGGGCCCAGAGCCGCTCGAGCTCCGGATGGTCCCAGAGCAGCTCCGGCGAATCGTCCACCCGCGTGCCGGCCACCACGCGGTGCTCGGCGAGCAGCGCGCCGCCGAGGTTGTGCAGCAGCTCCCGGGCCGCCCGGCCGCCGCGGCCCCGGTGGTCGATGCTCACCGCGAAGGGCTCGATCCGCTCGAACTGCCGCTCGATCCCCTTCTCGTGGTGCGCCAGCGACACGCTCTTGGCCATCACGTCGGCGACGAGCTGCAGCTTCTCGGGTGAGAGGTCGGCCAGCACGAGCGTATTGCCCTCGATCGTCTCGCGGCCGCCCGGGTCGAGACGGATATCGAGCATCTCGGTCTCCCGCTCCCCCGGCGGAAACGGCTGGCGGACGTGCGGGGCGATCCGCCCGAGATAGTCGGTGATGCCGGCGGCGGAGGCGTCGAAGAAGACGACGGCACCGTAGCGGAAGAGAAAGGCCGGACCGCCGCCAGCCGCCGCGGCGTGGATCGCGACCTGGAGCGGCGCGGCGCCGGCGCGATCGGTGGAGCCGAGCGCGGCCAGATCGATGCCGGTGCCCGCCAGGATCGCCTGCGCGCGAAAGCCGGCCCGCGGGTTCGTCGCATCCGTCATGGCAGCAGAGTCCTCCTTTTTGAACGGGATCTTTCGCGCAGCGTTCGCCGGCTGTTCGCCAAGTGTCCGCAGCGTCACGCGGCACGCTCACCGCCCGACCGCCGCCGCAGGGCCGCGGCGGAACCCTCGATCATATGCTTCCCGTGGAGATGCTTTCTCTCACGAGAGCCGCGGCAGCCGATCCGCCGGGGATGCGCACGCGGTCCTCGGGCGACCCTCACCTCGTGGAGCAGCGACCCATGGCCTCGATCGACCGTTCCGACCCGGTGATCCTCGGACACGTGCTCGCCGAGCACCGCGATCTGTTCAATCTCATGCTCTCCGTCCGCTCGACATTCGCCGCGGACGGCCCGCCGACACTGGAACTCCGCACCGCCCTGCTGACATGCCTGAAGGAGCTGCGGCGGCATCTCGCCGAGCATTTCACCCAGGAGGAGCGGGGCGGGTTTCTCGAGGAGGCGGTGACCCGCGTGCCACGGCTGTCGGCCGCGGTGCGGTCGATCCTCGGCCAGCATCCGGCCCTGCTGGCCGAGCTCGACGCGCTGATCCGCGAATTCGAGAACACGCCGCTCCAGGCGGCGGCTTGGGCCGCCGCCTGGAGCCGTGCCGACCGGGCGTTCGAGGTGTTTTCGGATCACATGACGGCGCACGAGCGGCGGGAAAACGCCGTCGTGCAGGAGGGCTACAACGAAGACCTCGGCCTGATGGAGTGACGTCGGCGGGCCGGCGCGGCTCACGCATCCGCGATCTGGTCACCGGCGATCGGCCGCGGCACGAAGGTGGCGTCGAGCAGAACGACCTTCTCGATCCGCGCCAGATCGAGCAGCACGGGCGGCTCATCCGCGGCCGCCTGCGACACGAAGCCGAGGAGATGCACGGCCGGCGGTCGGACGACCAGCCGATGGGGCTCGAGCCGCCGGCGGGTCGCCTGGCCATCCCCCTCCGCCCGTTCCTCGACGTCGATCGCCCGGCTTTCGGCGATGGCGTTGGTGAGCGTCGAGATCAGGCGGGGCCGGGCCGCATAGCGGGAGGGATCGACACCCTCGACGTGAAACACCCGCCGGGCCTCCTTGAACTGCGCGAGCATCGCCGGCGGCAGGTCCCGTTCGAGCTTGTGCCGCAGCGATTCGATGCCGGTCCAGAGCACCGTGCCCTCGAACGCCCGCAGCAGGTCGCGGCCCATGGAGAAGGCGACGAGTTCGAGCAGGGTGAGCGGTTCGACGGGCAGCCGCTTCTCGCTCGCGACGGTTTTCGAGATCTGCCAGCCGTACCGGCGGTCGCCCGGCAGCGGGGCATGGTCGATGGCGTAGCCGCAGGATTGCAGGAAGTCGCAGTCGCGATGGAGCGTCCGCGGCGAGAGACGCGTGAGCCCCAGCCGCTCCTTGAGGGCGGTGATGAGGGCCTGGTCGTCGAGCGGCTGACGGGTGGTGGAAAGGAGTTCGAGCAGCGCAAAGATCCGGAGAAACTGCTCGTGACGGGAAAAGTTCGGCGGCATGTCGGTTGCGTACGTCAGGGTGGAGTGGCCGATGGCTGCTTCCCGACAGCAGCCCCATCGACCGGATCGCACGACTGAAGGACACGATATCGACCCGAACAGGCCTCGAAAACCATTCACCGACCCGTTCCGAGACCCATGACTCTCATCGTGCGTCTCGGAAAAATGACATCAAAATCGGCACCTTTGGTCAGGCGGCGGCCTTTCGTTCGCAAATCCCGACCGCCGCATGCCAGATCTCGGCCGCCTTGACCAGGGAATCCACCATGGCCAGCAGCTGCAGCCTCGTCAGCCGCCCGTCCTCGACGGCGGTTTCGATCACCATCCGCAGGTTTTCGCCGTCGGCGTCGAATTCCACGCCCACGAGCGGCGTATCGGCGGCCGCGCGGCAGAGCGAGAGGCAGGTCGCGGCCGGATCCGGCCCGACCGCGAAGGCCCGTTCGAGCGTCACGCGACACCGCCGCCCATCGTCGGGCGTCGAGATCTGGGCGATCGCGAGTTTCTCGCCACGCAAATTCTTGTAGTGCCGCGTGACGAACACGACACGAATCAGCGACTCTTCCGCATCGACATGATGCCGCACCCGGCCTTTGGCCAAAATCTCCGCGCAGCATTCGAGGTTGAACGCCATTTTGGGGGCTCCCATGAGGCACTGTGAGGACGACCGAACACTCTACCACCCCCCCCTTATTGAGTATACGCCAGCTTGGCAGCAATCTTGCGCGACCGTCAAAAAATTTTCGTAAGGCACGGATGGTCGTGGGCGACGGCGTTGCCCGGTCACAGACCTTGAAGTCAGACCAAGCGTGCCGCCGCGGTCGCGACGATGCCGCGAGTCTTCGGAACGCTTTGCGGGTTGCCGTCGCAACCTCGCCGCGTTGCCTCGGGGGACAACCTTGGCCCATTCCACTCTATCCGCACACGTGCCCGCCGGCGAATCTGCGGAGACCACCGCGGCATCGCTCGCCAGCCTGCTGCTCGACTGGCAGGCGACCGCCGAGCCTGACTGCCTCGATCGCCTCGTCACCACCATCCGACCGCTCGTCGAGCGGCTGGCGGAGGCCACGCTGCACCGACATGGCATCCGCGATGCATTTGCCGTCGACGAGGCCGTGTCGCTCGTACTCGACCACCTCAGGCGACTGCCCGGCTCCCCGACCGGCGAGCGGCTCGTGAAGCCCTTCGCCCCCAGACACAGCGACTCGTGCATGTGCAGCCTGATCGATGCGGGCCGCTCCTACGTGGTCTGGTTGGCCCGGGAACGGGCGGCCGACGTGGCCCGCGCGAGACGCCGTCAGGCCCGCAGCACGCTCGTCTTCTCACAGCTCGACAAGCCCGCGGCGGCCCGG
>JBJTSM010000249.1:0-3157 GCA_046076685.1 Planctomycetia bacterium
GGTAGTCGCCGGGGTGGTCGTTGGTGCCCAGGAAATTGAGCGTGGGATCGAGCAGCCGGGTCTTGGTGAGGCCGATGAACACCGGGTCGGTGCGGTTCTCGGTGCCGAGACCGCGATTGCTCAGCCGCGTGCGTGGCCGGCCGTTCTCTTCGAGCCGTTCCGGAATGCCGACCTCAGGCCGGAAGCGGCCGCCGCGTTCGAAGATCCGCAGGATGTTGCCGGGTTGGGAACGCTCGAACCGCGGCAGCGGGTCGAGGGTGGCGACCACCGCCTCGTAGTTCATCTCGTGTTCGGTGGGCGGCGGGACGGTCTGCAGGCGTTGCCCGACGCCGTGCATGCTGTAGCTCTCGCCGAAGGAGGCCCGCTTGTTGGGGATCGAGCCGTTGTTGTAGAGGGCCGCGTTCCAGAGCATGCAGCCGTGGGTCATCATGCTCTTCTGCACCTGCAGCACGATCGACGAGTGGCAGCCGCCGCAGGCGATCGGCGCCACGCGGAGATCCCCGGGGTTGACGAAGCGGATGAACTCGGGCGATTCGTGGTTCAGCAGCGTGTAGGACCGCACGGGGTTGGCCGACCCGGGCCAGGCCTCGCATTCCTTCGGATGGACGTGGGCGGCCTGCTTCGTGAGGGCGTCGGCGTTGCCGCCGTGGCAGTCGGTGCAGCCGAGGTGCACGTTCGGGCTGCGGTGCATGTCGCCGACGCCGGCATGGCAGCTGATGCACCCGTGGCTCTTGGAAGCGGCGACTGCGGCGGTCTGCCCGGAGAGATCGGGGCCGAGGTGTTCGGGAGCGAGCGGCAGCGGGTTGGCGGATTCGACCGGCGGCAGTGGCCGCGGGAGTTCGGAGGCGATGCGGACCGGCGGCGGCACACCGTCCGGCGGAGCGGCTACGGCGACGAAGCCGACTGTCAGCGACAGGCCGCTCGCGAGCAGGCCGCCGACGATCCGCGCCAGGGCGCACTGCCACCTTGCCATGCGGTGAACTCCATTTCACGCAACGCTCCGACGGGGGCCGGCCGAGGGGCGACCTTCCGGAGGAAGGGTCGGATAATGGCACGCCGCAGGGCTGCGAGTCAATGAGGAAAGATAGGCTGATTGAGGTGTTTTTCGCCGCAACATCAGCCGGTCGGACCATGTTCGCAGGCCTTGGGCGGCTCGTGGGCTGCTCGTGCCGACAACGCGGCCGCGACGGCGGCGAGTTGTTCCGGCGTGTTCACGGAGAGTGTCTCGCTCTGGTCGAGGCAGTCGAGGGCGTCGACCGCGCGTCCCTCGGCCAGCAGCATGCCCGGGCAGTCAGTGATGTAATACTCGCCGGCGGCGTTGGCGTTGCCCAGATGGGAGAGGGCGTGCAGCAGGGCTCGGGCCTCGAACACGTAGGTGCTCATGTTCACCTCGTGGATCTGCCGCTGCTCGGGCGTGGCGTCCTTCTCCTCGACGATGCCCACGAACCGACCTTGGGCATCCCGCACGATCCGGCCGAGGCCACGCGGGTCGGTGGTGATCGCGGTGCCGAGGAGGCAGTCTGCCTGCGACTCCGAAAATCGTCGCAGCAGGCCGGCGACGCTCTCGGGCCTGAGCATCGGCGAGTCGCAGCAAACGATCACTACCGGGGTGCGGTCGGTGGCCGGACGGGACTGCAGCCGCGCGGCGATCAGGCCGGCGGCCGCGGCGACGGCGTCCCCGGTGCCGCGTTGCTCTTTTTGGAGAGCGAACGACACGCCGGGGAGGCCGGCCAGGGCGGCCTCCACCAGTTCGGCTCGGTAGCCGACGACGACCATGCGATCGTTCACACCCGCGGCTTCGAGGGCATCGAGCACCCAGCGGACGAGCGGCTTGCCGGCCGCCTCGAAGAGCACCTTCGGCAGGTCGCCTCCCATCCGCGTGCCGCGGCCGGCGGCCATGACGATCGTGATCGGGGAGGCGGAGTCGCTGGGCGCGGGCGCGGGGTGCGTGGCGTTCATGGGATGCTCGTGCTGGCAGGGGGCAGAGTTGAAGCTGCGGGCGGGTGCCCGTCGTGGCGTGGGTGCAATGTGCGCCAAAGCGCCCGTCGCGACAATCGCACTATTCGGAATATCCGGACTCTTGGTTGCCGAGCGTTCTGGAGCGGGGTGTTCGCCTGCTCGGCAGGGTCTGCAATCCGGACCGGTTCCTTGACGGCCCCGGGGGCCGTATTTAGTGTCGATGCTGTCGACTCCTGCCGGAGGTCACGGGACGCCTCCTCGGCCCTGGTCAGCCATGGCCTGCGTCACCTTCCTCCACCCGCACCGCGGTCGAATATGAGCCGTTCCAGCCGCCACCTGAACCCCGCACGGAGCGGTTCCGCCGCGTGGGCCGATTGGTGGAGCGGCACCCGCAACGTCGAGCTGTGGTGGACGTTGGCCTGGTACGACGTCGTGCTGCGGTACCGCCGTTCGATGCTCGGGCCGCTGTGGATGACGCTCAGCATGGGCCTGATGCTGCTGGGCATGGGACCGCTCTACTCGGTGCTCTTCAAGGTGCCCCTGGGGCAGTTTTTTCCTCACCTCACCCTGGGCATCATCTTCTGGAATTTCTTCACCACCACGATCAACGACGGCTGCAGCGTGTTCATCGCGGCCGCCCCCTATCTCAAGCAGGCGGAGTTTTCCCGCAGTGTTTTCGTGTGGCGAAGCCTGTCACGCAACCTGATCGCGCTCGCGCATCACCTCGTGCTCTTCGTTCCGGTCGCCTGCTGGGCCGGGATTTCCCTGTCTCCGAGGATGCTGCTCGCGCTGCCCGGGCTCGTCGTGGTGCTCGTCAACCTGCATGCCCTGAGCATCACGCTGGGGATTCTCTGTGCGCGGTTTCGCGACGTGCCGCAGATCGTCGCCAGCACGCTGCAGTTGCTGATGTTTCTCACGCCCGTGTTCTGGTTCCCGGAAAGCCTGCCGGAGCGGGCGCATTTCATCCTCTACAACCCGCTGGCCCAGCTGCTCGACATCCTGCGGGTGCCGCTGCTCGGCGGCGTGCCGGCGACCGGCACCTGGTGGTTCCTGCTGTATTTCACCGCTCTGAACGTCGTCGTGGCCGCCGTCCTGTATCGCTGGAAGCAGCGGCAGGTGGTGTACTGGATCTGAACCGATGGCACGCCTCACGCTCGAACACGTCTCGGTCGATTTCCCGATCTTCGGCGCGCACGCC
>JBJTSM010000250.1:0-3161 GCA_046076685.1 Planctomycetia bacterium
TCCGCCGCACGAACTCGCTCGCCACGCGGACATGGGGACGCGGCTGCTTGCCGGGCAGATCGACCGGCGCGAGTGGCCGCACGAAGAGGTGGGGCGGCATGGTGCGCCGCCAGTCGTCGAGGCCGCTCGAGTGCCCCTCGACGATGCCCGGCAGCCGGTCGCCGCCGGCGAGTTCCACGAACGGCTGGCGCTGCGCGGCGGCAGCGGGCAGGCCCTGCCGCACGACCCACCGTACCGGGTTGGCGACATCGAACATCGGCCTGCCGCCGAGCTGTGGCTGCGAGGCCGGCGCATTCCAGCCGGCGATCGGCACCCCCGACACGCGGGTGCCGTCGGCGCAGAGGCCGTCCCAGAGCAGGTCGTTGGCGGACGCGGGGCCGGGCCCGGCCGTGATGGCCAGGCCGAGCAGTGCTGCCACCGCGGCAGTCGGGATGGATCGCATGGTGCGGGGGGAGGGGGCAGGCGGGTCGGGCGCACAGGTG
Organism: Planctomycetia bacterium; assembly: GCA_046076685.1. Lineage (GTDB taxonomy): Bacteria > Planctomycetota > Planctomycetia > Pirellulales > UBA1268 > CAMCQY01. Next base: position 483 of record JBJTSM010000250.1, read on the forward strand.
CCCGTATAGCGTAGATGACCGCCGGGGGCGTTTGGTAACGGGTGCGGACCAAACGTCAGCAAAAACGCACCGAAAAGAGCCGCGGCCCCTGTTCCCGCCTGTGCCCGTCCCTACTTCACTTCGCCGCAGTCGGTGATCACGACCTTGGCGGCCGTTCTCCCGCTGGCGGAGCCCACCTTTTCGACCGCCTTGACGACGTCCATCCCCTCGACCACGTTGCCGAAGACGACGTGCTTGCCGTCGAGCCACGGGGTCGGGACGGTGCACAGAAAGAACTGCGAGCCGTTCGTGTTGGGTCCGGCATTGGCCATGCTCAGCACGCCGGCGCCGGTGTGCTTGAGTTGGAAGTTCTCGTCGGCGAACTTCGCACCGTAGATCGACTTGCCGCCGGTGCCGTTGTGATTGGTGAAGTCGCCGCCCTGGCACATGAATTCGGGGATCACCCGGTGAAACGACGAGCCCTTGTAGCCGAAGCCCTTCTCTCCCGTGCAGAGCGACCGGAAATTCTCCGCCGTCTTCGGCACCACGTCGGCACGGAGTTCGATGACCACACGGCCGGCCGGCTTGTCGCCGATGCTGATGTCCATGAAGCAACGCGGGTTCTTGTTGTCGGCGGCGGTCACGGGTGATCCTCCAAAGTCAAGGTATGAGAGAGCGAGCATGGCGACGGCCATCGTCAGGATGGCGCGTCGAGAGGGCAGGGCTGAGCGGTCGAGCATGGTACGAAGGTCCTGGGGAGATGCTTTTGCCAGAGGCGCGTCGCAGTGCATCGGGTGGGACGCGGCCCACGACTCCATCCGCGTCGGGAATATACCCGAAATGGTTCCGAAGCGTGTTGCTGCGAGCGGTCAGATCGTGCCAAAAAAGGTCAGATAGGGGTCGCCGGCGGCGAGACGCCGGATCAGGAGCGCCAGCTCGCGGAGATGGTAGTCGCCCCACATGGCCGACTCGCCGCAGGGAATGGTGCGTCCAGGCGGCACGTGGTCCCAGCCGTTGGGCCGATGGTAGACCGTGTGGAGGAGCAGCCCTTCGTGCCCGGGATCGAGGGAGAGGTAGGGCTCCGCAAAGAGCGTGCGGGCGACGGTGAGACCCGCGGCCGTGGAGCGGCCGCCTTCGGCGGGGCGGCCGTGGCGGGTGAGATGGTGGCCGAGCCGCAGGAGGCCCTGCGCGGCGATGGCGGCGGCGGAACTGTCCACGGGCTCGTGCTCGTTGAAGGGATCGGCCGGGCGGCCGAGATAGTCGCCCAGGTGCACGAGCCCGGGCGCGCCTGTGTCCCAGTAGGGGATGCCGTCGGTCGGCGTTTCGCGGATGTAGAACTCCGCCACCGCCAGGCTCACCTCGAGGAACCGGTCGAGGATCGCCTGCCGGCCGCCGAAGGGAGCGAGTTCCGCCTCGGGGAGACGCTCGAGAAACTCGAGCTGCTCGGGATAGCCGCAGAGGATCCAGGCCAGTCCGCGGGTCCAGGTGGAGAACGGCGTGTAGCCCTGCTGCGTCGAGCCGCAGCGGTAGTTGCCGTCGGTGGTGTTGAAGATCGACTCGTGCACCACGCGGCCCGGGACATCGTAGATGTCGCGGCCCCGCCCGAAAGAGACGTTGTAGCGGGCGGTCGTCTCGGCGTGCGCGAGCAGCCGGCCGAGCAGGGAGATGGGACGGTCGTTTTCCCCCATGAGCCGGTGGCCGAGCGCGTGGCCGAGCGACAGGGCCCGCAGCGAGCGGATCGTGTCGGCAAAGAGGGAGTGGGGGCCGTTGAAGGAATGGATGTAGCCCAGGTCGGGCGTGAGCTGCGTCCAGCGGGAGGCCTGCACGGCCCCGCTCGCCTTGAGGGCCAGGTCGTAGAAGTGCCCCTCCCAGGCATCGGCCGGCAGCCGCCCCTCCTGCAGCAGGCGGCGGAGGTTGCCGTAGGTGCTGACGTTGTTGAAGCCGTGGTCGTGGACGCCCGAGTGCGTGACGTGGGGGGCCATCAGACGGAGCGTGCCCTCGCGGCCGATGCGGAGCATCGCCTCGTCGCCCGTGGCGTCGAACTGGAGGATCGCCGAGCCATACTGAAAGCCCTGCGTCCATTCGGTCCAGCCGCGCGACGTGTAGCGGCCCGCGATCGTGAAGACCGGCGTGCCGTCGGCGTCACGCCACCGCGACTGGAGGGCGGCGATCTTGGGGGCGGAGGCCGCGAAGACCTTCTCGGCGTGCGGGGCGAGTGCGGCCGGCGTGAGCGAGGTGTCGATCGTGATCATGCGAGCGGGCGAGAGGGGGAAAGCAAGGTGAATCGTGCCGGCGGCAACGACCCGGCCGGAGGCCGGGAACATCGGCGCCGAAAAGTCAGAGTCGGCGGAGGTGGAGGCCGCCGTCCAGATAGATGACGTCCCCGGTGGAAAAGGGAAAATCGCCGCGGCAGATCGCCTTGACCGCGCGGCCGACGTCCTCCGGCTTGCCCCAGCGCTTGAAGGGCACGCGGCCCGAGGCGATGAGGGCGTCGTAGTGCTCCTTCACGCCCGTGGTCATGTCGGTCTCCATGATGCCGGGCCGCAGCTCGAGCACCTGCACGCCGTCGGCGGCGAGCCTGGTGGCCCAGAGCTGGGCGGCCATGGCGAGGCCGGCCTTCGAGATGCAGTAGTCGCCGCGGGTGACCGTCGCGATCGCGGCCGAGACGGAGGTGACGAAGAGGAGCTTGTAGCCGCCGGC
>JBJTSM010000251.1:0-2328 GCA_046076685.1 Planctomycetia bacterium
ATCACGGCCGCCGCCTGCCGGCCGCATTCTTCCCAAAACCGCTCCGACGCCAGCGAGGCATGCGGGAGCGTTTCGCCCGAGTCGGTGACGACGCAGTCGTCGGGATGGAGCCGCCGCCAGCTGGCCGGCTCCCGCGTGGAAAACCGCACGATGAGGAGCGACTCGGGCCGGCCCTCGAGAATCGCCGCCGCCTGGTCGTCCGGGGGCAGATGAAACTCGGTGAGCGGCTCGGGCGAAATGGTGTCGCCCTTCCAGAAGGGAGTCGCCCAGAAATCGCCCGGCTCGTCAGGCGGCTGCTTCGCACTCCCGATGCAGACAAAATAGGCATTCAGTGGCTGGTCGCGGAAGTGGGTCAGCTCCTGTTCGAAGACCTTCCGATTGGAGAAGCCGGCGGGGCTGTAGGCCGCGAGCGTGAGCGGCTTGCCGTCGACGAAGAGCGTCGGTTTTCCGAGGTGCGGCCTGACCTCGGCCTCGACGGCCCGCGCCGCCGCGCCCCCGCCGAGCCAGACGAGCAGCGAAACCACAAGCAAAACAACACAGCGAGCATCGACTCGAACGAACGACATGACGCAGGCCTCTTTGAGTGGCTCATCCAGGTGGCGATGTGCCCCCACTTTACCGCTGCCCCGCACCGCCCAACTACCTGAAATGAGCCACGCCCCAATGCTTTCGTGCCACCGTGCGCGCCAGCGAACGAGGATCGCATGCTGGGCCCCCGAGATGCTGAGGAGCGGTCGGAGGCACGCGCAAGAGCCGGTGAACTTTGACTGGAAGAGCAAGCGCACCATTTCCATGGAGCCTGCGACGTCAAAGTCCGCCGGCGATGAGCATGCCGCAGACCGCGAACCAATCCGCCACGTCCCTGGGTCCCTGACGCACCGCGCCTCGAGGCGTTCCGCCCCTCTGGTCATTCCGCTATGGCGAACTTTACAATCCGCACACAGAAACGCCCTCCATCACGCCGAGGCGGCCACCCATGTCGCGTATCACCGCCATCGAGACCGCGATCCCGGCCGGGATCATGCCCAACCTGCTGCTCGTCCGGATCCACACCGACGACGGCCTCGTCGGCTGCGGCGAAACCTACTACACGCCGCACGCGATCGCCGCGCTCATCCACGACTGGATGGCCGAGCGGCTGCTCGGCGCCGACGCGCTGGCGATCGAGTCGCACTGGCGGTGGCTCTACGAACGCTGCACCCCCTTCGGCCATCCCGGCGCCGAGATGCGGGCCCTCTCCGCGATCGACCTCGCCCTCTGGGATCTGCTCGGCCAGGCGAGCGGGCAGCCGGTCTACCGGCTGCTCGGCGGGCCGGTCCGGACGAAGGTTCCCGTCTACAACACCTGCGGCGGCCCGTCGTATGGCGCGCTCGCCGGCGGGGCGACGGCGAAGCATCCCGGCTGGCCCGGCTACGGCTCCGAGGGGAAGCCGGGGCCGCTCGAAGACACCTGGGCCTCGCTCCACGCCGCCGGCGACCTCGCCGAGGAACTCGTGGCCGAGGGCTACAAGGTGCTGAAGCTGTGGCCGTTCGACCGCGCGGCCCACCGCAGCGGCGGCCTGCACATCTCCTGGGAGGACGTCGAGGAGGGGATGCGGCCGCTGCGGGAGATCCGCGACCGGGTCGGCATGAAGCTCGACATCGCGATCGAGGGGCACGCCTTCTACCAGCTGCCGGCGGCCGTGCGGATCGCCGAGGCCCTCCGCGAGGTGAAGCCGCTCTGGCTCGAGGACCTGCTCCGCGTCGACTGCGTGGCCACGCTCGCCGACTTCCGCCGCAAGGCCGACCTGCCGATCGCCGCCAGCGAGATGCTGCTCGGCCGCAAGGAATACCTGCAGATCCTCCAGGCCGGCGCCGCCGACTATTTGATGATCGATCCCACCTGGAACGGCGGCATCAGCGAGACGCGGCGGGTGATCGAACTGGCGCAGGCGTTCAACGTGCCGGCCACGATCCACGACTGCACCGGCCCGCTCAACGTCGTGGCCGGGCTGCACCTCGCCGCCGCCTCGACCAACGTGGTCTTCCAGGAGACGGTCCGCGGCCACATCCGCAGCTTCTACAAGCTCCTCGTCGACACGCTTCCGGTGATCGAGCAGGGGATGGCCCTGCTGCCCGAGGGCTCCGGCCTCGGCATGCGGCTCCACGATTCCCTCTTCGCCCCCGGCGTCAACGAGTCCCGCCGTTCGAGCCGCCAGTAGGCCGCAGCGCATCCGGCACGACAATCCGGTTCGTCCCCAGTACCTCCCGCCTTCGTTCCCATGGCCCGAGTCGGCATCATCGCGCTGTTGCAGGAATCGAACACGTTCCTGGCGGAGCGGACCACGCT
>JBJTSM010000252.1:0-3181 GCA_046076685.1 Planctomycetia bacterium
CCGAGCGGATCTCCTCGAGGATCTTCTTCATCTCCTGGCGGGTCTCTTCCGTGATGATCCGCTTGCCGCGGGTGTAGTCGCCGTATTCGGCCGTGTTCGACACACTGTAGCGCATGTATTCCAGGCCGCCCTGGTAGAGCAAATCGACGATCAGCTTCATCTCATGCAGGCACTCGAAGTAGGCCATCTCCGGCTGGTAGCCCGCCTCGACGAGCGTGTCGAAGCCCGCCTTGATCAGCTCCGAGACGCCGCCGCAGAGCACGGCCTGCTCGCCGAAGAGGTCGGTCTCGGTCTCCTCGGCGATCGTCGTCTCGATCACGCCGCCCCGCGTGCCGCCGATGCCCTTGGCGTAGGCGAGGCCGATCTTCTTGGTCTCCGGCGAGGCGCCGGGGCCAAGCGCGATCAGGCAGGGCACGCCGCCCCCCTTCACGTACTCGCTGCGGACCAGGTGGCCGGGGCCCTTGGGGGCGACCAGCATGATGTCGTGGCCCGCCGGCGGCTCGACCTGGCCGAAGTGGAAGTTGAAGCCGTGGCTGGCCATCAGCACGGCGCCCTTCTTCAGATTCGGCTTGATCGCCGTGCGGTAGACGTCGGCCTGCAGCTCGTCGGGCAGGAGGATGTTGACCACGTCAGCCTGCTTGACCGCCTCTTCCACGCTCAGCGGCTGGAAGCCGTGGCTCTTGGCGAGCTCGTAGTTGGGGCCGCCCGGCCGCTGGGCCACCACGACCGTGAGGCCGCTGTCCCGCAGGTTCTGGGCCTGGGCGTGGCCCTGGCTGCCGTAGCCGATGATGGCGATGGTCTTGCCGGCGAGGGCTTTCAGGTCGGCGTCAGAGTCGTAGTAGATCGTCGCGGCCACGGTTCACTCCCAGGTTGAGATTCGGATTGGAGATGTCGAGACAATTCGTTGCAGATCGATTCGTTGCAGATGCGCCGCCCGGACGGCACGAGCCTTCCGTCACGCCAGGGATTCGCGGGCGTTCCCCGAGTCGGCCGGCAGGCCCCCGGAATCGGCCTCGGTGAGTTCGCGGGTGGGCGTGCTGCCCCTCACCATCGCGATCCGGCCGGTGCGGACCAGTTCGAGAATGCCGAGCGGCCGCATCAACTCGATGAAGCCCTCGATCTTCTTTTCGGTGCCGGAGATCTCGACGATGACGCTGTCGACCGCGACGTCCACGATCCGGCCACGGAAAATCTCGGCGAGTTCCTTCACCTGCGACCGGGCCGGGCCCACCGGGGCGGCCACCTTGATGAGCATGAGATCCCGCTCCACGTAGTTCCGGGAGCTGATGTCGTCGACCCGCACGACCGTGACGATCTTTTCCAGCTGGCGGCGGACCTGGTCGAGCACGCGGTCGTCCCCCCGCAGCACGAAGGTCATCCGCGAAAAGCTGCGGTCCTCGGTCTCGCCGACGGCGAGGCTGTCGATGTTGTAGCCCCGCGAGGCGAGCATGCCCGACACGTGCGCCAGCACCCCCGGGACGTTTTGGACCGTGGCCGAGAGGACGTGTCGCATGGGGGCGGTCGGCGGGAATGCCGGGCTCGTAGGGGGCTGGAACGGGGGGAAATCGGGCGCCGCAGGCCGAAAATGCGGAAAAACGCACGATCGGGAGTGTAGTGTGGGCGGTTGGCCGGATTCAAGCCGTGGCCTCGGGAATGGGGCCGGCAGCCGGGGCCGGGTTCGCGGCAACGCCCGGGGAAGCCGCGCGTGCGTTGACACGGGCCGGAAAAAGCCGATAGTTTGCGGTGCTCGGCTGTCAGGTCCCCCGGGACCGCGCCCGGTGCGTCCCTTCCCAATCCCTCCCCTGCTTGAGAGTACGTGAGCGTGTCGAACGTTTTGGCGCAAGAGTTGATCGAAGCCGGTGTCCACTTCGGCCACCGGGCCAGCCGGTGGAACCCGAAGATGCGGCCCTACATCCACGGCCGCCGCAACCTCATCCACATCATCGACGTCCGCGAGACGATCCGCGGTCTCCTCCGGGCGCGGAAGTATCTCAAGCAGGTCGCTTCCTCCGGGGTGCTCGTGCTCTTCGTCGGCACCAAGCGGCAGGGCGCCGAGGCCGTGGCCCGCGAGGCCGCCCGCTGCGGCATGCCCTATGTCAGCGACCGCTGGCTGGGTGGCACGCTCACCAACTTCCGCACCATCCGCAATCGGCTCGCCCGTCTCGAGGAACTCGAGACACTGATCCCGTCGGAGGCGTTTGGCTGCTATTCGAAGAAGATGCAGTCGTCGCTCCGCCGCGAGCACCGCAAGATGCTCCGCAACCTCGGCGGCATCCGCACGCTGTCCCGCCTGCCCGAGTGCCTGGTGGTGTTCGATCCCAAGAAGGAGAAGAACGCCGTCAACGAGGCGCGGAAGATGGGCATCACCACGGTGGCGCTCATCGACACCGACTGCGACCCCGACGTCATCGACCTGCCGATCCCGGGCAACGACGACTCGATCCGCTCGATCGAGCTGGTCGCGGCCCGATTGGCCGACGCGATCCTCGAAGGCAAGGCCCAGTCCGCCGCGGAGACCCAGGTGAAGGCCGAGGGTGCCGAGGCCGCCGGCCAGACGGGCGAGGAAGGCAAATCTGCGAAGCCGGCACCGAAGGCCCGGGCCAATGTGAAGCGGGCCGTGCCGAAGCCGCCGAAGGCCTGACCGCCGGCGCGGCGTTTGAGTGGTGCGGCAGGGCGGCGCGACGATCGGCCGGCTGGTTTCGCTTTCACTCCGTGCCCGAGTTTTTGCTATGCGGATGGCCGGTGCCCGACGCCGGCGGATCGACGACGTATCAGACAAACCCGACCCTGAATTCCAGACACGAGGAGACATACCTTGGCTGAGATCACCGCTGCGGCAGTGATGGCCCTCCGCGACAAGACGGGCCTGCCGATGATGGAGTGCAAGAAGGCGTTGCTGGAATGCGGCGGCAACACGGATCAGGCCGTGGAGTGGCTGCGGAAACAGGGCGTGAAGACGCAGGCCCTCCGCGCCGACCGCGAGACCTCGACGGGCCGGCTGGCCGTCTACACCGACATGGCCAAGGGGGTCGGCGCCATGATCGAGATGAAGTGCGAGAGCGCGCCGGTGGCGGGCAGCCCGGACTTCAAGGATTTCGTCGTCGACATCGCCAAAACCCTGGCGCTCGGCCCCGGTGCCGCCACGCCGGCCGAACTGCTGGCCCAGAAGAGCCTCGCCCAT
>JBJTSM010000253.1:0-2351 GCA_046076685.1 Planctomycetia bacterium
GCTGCGTCCCCTTTATCCCCAAGGTAAACCCATGAAAATCCTTGCCCGTCTGCTGGTGTTCGCCCTCGCGTGTATGATCGCGGTTGCGGGGAGTGCCGCGGAGCCGCGACGGCCGAACGTGCTCGTGATCCTCGCCGACGACCTCGGCTTTTCGGACCTCGGCTGTTACGGCGGTGAGATCGATACCCCGCACCTCGACGCCCTCGCTTCGGGCGGCCTGCGCTACACGCAGGGCTACTCGACGGCCCGCTGCTGGCCCTCCCGCGCGGCGCTGCTCACCGGCTATTACCCGCAGGCGGTCAATCGCGACGCCCTGCCCGGGGGAGGTGGCGGCAACACGGGAGCGCGTCCTCCCTGGGCCCGGCTGCTGCCCCAACTCCTCGCGCCCGCGGGCTACCGTTCCTACCACTCCGGCAAATGGCACGTGGATGGCGACCCGCGGGAGCAGGGCTTCGCGCGGTCGCTGCTCGTCGATGCCGGGGCGGAGAGCAACTACTTCACGACCGGCGCGGTCACCGACGACGGCCGGCCGGTGCCGGAGACGCCGACCACCTATGTCACGACCGTGATCGGCGACCACGCCGTCCGCTGCCTGCGGGAGCATTCCGAGCAGCACCAAGGCAGGCCCTTCTTCCACTACGTCGCCTTCACGGCCCCGCATTTTCCGCTGCATGCCCCGGCCGACCTCGTCGCCAAATACCGCGACCGCTACCGGGCCGGCTGGGATGCCGTGCGGGCCACGCGGATCGAGCGGCTGGCAAAGCTCGGGATCGTGACGACCCCGACCGGCGAGATGGAACGGGGCGTCGGGCTGCCCTATCCGATGAACGGCATGCGGGACAGGCTCGGGCCCCACGAGGTTGCCCAGCCGGTGCCGTGGAGTGAATTGACCGCCGAGCAGCAGGATTTCCAGGCGGGCAAGATGGCCATCCACGCCGCGATGGTCGAGGCGATGGATCGCGAGGTGGGACGGATCGTCGCGGAGCTCAAGGCGGCGGGGCTCTTCGACGACACCTTCATTCTCTTCGCGAGCGACAACGGCGCGTCGGCCGAGATGCTCATCCGCGGCGAGGGACACGATCCCGCGGCGCCGCCGGGCTCCCGCAAGACGTTTCTCTGTCTCGGGCCGGGCTGGTCGAGCTGTGCCAACGCCCCGTTCCGCCGGCACAAGATGTGGGTGCACGAGGGGGGCATCGCCACGCCGTGGATCGTGCACTGGCCGCGGGACGGCGTGGCTGCCGGCGGGCTGCGGCGGCCGATGGTGCATCTCGTGGACGTCGCGCCGACGGTGCTCGCACTCGCCGGCGTCGAGCCGCCGCGGGAGCACGAGGGGCGGCCGGTGCCGCCGATGCATGGCCGCAGCTTCGCGGCCACGGTCGCCGTCGCCGATCCGCCGCCGGTGCACGACGAACTCTGGTGGTGCCATGGCGGCAACCGCGCCGTGCGGGTGGGCGACTGGAAGCTCGTGGCCGACCGGGGCGGGCCGTGGGAACTCTACGACCTCGGTACAGATCGCTGCGAGACAAAGGATCTGGCGGCCGCCGAGCCCGATCGTGTGAAAGCCCTCGAGGCCCGCTGGCAGGCGGTCGCCGATGACTGCCGCCGGCTCGCGGCGGACGGCGGTCCCGAACAGGCTGCGCAGCCGGCGGCGACGAAGAAGCCTCCGCCCAACGTGGTGATCGTGTTCTGCGACGATCTCGGCTACGGCGATCCCTCGTGCTACGGCGGCAAGGTGCCCACGCCGCACATCGACCGGATCGCCCGCGAAGGCGTCCGCTTCACCGACTTTCATGTGCCGCACCCGGTCTGCTCCGCCTCGCGGGCGGCGCTCCTGACGGGCTGCTACTCGCCGCGGGTGTCGATCCACGGGGCACTCGCGCCGAACTCGACCCACGGCCTGGCCGCCGGCGAGACGACGCTTGCAGAGTTGCTCCGCGACCGCGGCTATCGCACGGCCTGCGTGGGAAAGTGGCATCTCGGCCACCTGCCCGAGTTCCTGCCGACGCGGCACGGCTTCGACGAGTGGCTGGGACTTCCCTATTCGAACGACATGTGGCCGCTGAACCCGGGCCGCCGCGAATGGCCACCCCTGCCGCTCTTCGACGGCGAGCGGGTGATCGATGCCGACGTGTCGGCCGAGGATCAGGCGACGCTCACCGGCCGCTACACCACCCGGGCGGTGGCATTCATCGAGCGGGCTGCGAAGGCGGGCGACTCCAAGCCGTTCTTCCTCTATCTGGCCCACACCATGCCGCACGTGCCGCTCTTCGTGGGCGAGGCGTTTCGCGGGAAGTCGGGGGCGGGCGTCTACGGCGACGTGGTCACCGAGATCGACGGCTCCGTCGGCGCGG
>JBJTSM010000254.1:0-3770 GCA_046076685.1 Planctomycetia bacterium
GGCTCTGCAATCGCTACTGCCACGCGCCGAGGGTGAGGCGATCCCGGAGAATCCCGCCGATCGTCGCAAGCTTCACATCGAAAGGCTCGACGTTCAGTATTTCCCAGACCTCGGAGCATGGTTCGCATCCGTCCAGCAGCAGTGGGCGGAAACCCACATCGGTGACGATCAACCTGCCGCCGGGCAGTCGGCGCCGGGGGGCGAGGTGACGGAAGAAAAGCAGCCGGTGGAAACGCCCGCGTTTGCCCCACCGGCCGGAGCCGGCTGGATCATCGAACTGCAGGGCTACCACTACCACAACGAGGATCGGCACAAGCCGTCGGAAGGCGCGCAATTTCTCCGGGACACGCTGGTCAGAAGACTGCTGGGGGGAAAGGTTGATGAGAAAGTAACCGTCAGCAAGAGCGGTTCCGGTTATGTGACTGTGCCCAGCGTGGCGTTCGACGCTGCGCCGGCCGGTGGAGTTACCGCCACCGGTGCGGCGGTTCTAGGCACAGGCTCTGACGCAGGGAAGGTCGTAGGAATCACGGTCACGAATCGCGGCGAAGGTTATCTTGTCGCGCCGACGATCACTATCGCACCTCCGCCTGAGTCGGCCGGTGGCACCACGGCTGCTGCTTCGTGCCGGCTGACTGGCGATAAAGTGATGGTTTCTGCCGGTCCCTTGGCGGGTAAGGAAGTGGGTGTTCGCGAACTGGGGATCGGCTACCCCGTCATCGTCGAGTCGTCGTCCATCAAAAAGGTGAGGATTCCCGTGGCGAACCCGGTGGCGAACGTGAACGTGCCAGGGCAGGCCATGCCCCCCGCTGCGCGGCTTCCGGTCGGTGAAAACCCTGAGGCGAGCGTGCCTCAGGATTTGATGCTCAAACGCTATGACTTCGTCCTGCAATTCTGCTGGCAGCCCCGTCCTGCCGGCGAGGCGGTAGCGGCGCCACCGTCGGCGCCGCCAGCCGCGGCGCCCGAGTGACGCGTTCTCCGACGGGCTCGCCCTGCAGGCCCTTGGGCCTCTTCCTCACCTCTGGTTCCTTCAAAGCCATGGCCAAGATTTCCGCAGCCGACGCGTCCCGTCCCTTGATGGAGGCGTTCGCCAAGTACCACTTCTGGCTGCTGGCCCTCGTGGTGCCATCGGTCTTGCTGCCGCTGCTATTTCTTGCCCGTGGCGACTTGGCCGCAAAGATCGAGACGCAGCGAGGCGCGATCAACGGGCACATCAAGGCGATGAAGGACGTGCGGGCCATTCCCCAGCACCCCAACGAGTCGTGGACCAACGACATCGACAACAGCACGATGCGAGTCAAGCGGGAGACCTTCGCGGAATGGCGGAAATTTTGGGAGAGTCAGCGGCTGTTGCGGGCTTGGCCCCCCGTCCTCGGCGCCGATTTCCTGCAGACGGTGGAGGCCCTCAAGCCGGATGGCAAACTCTCCCGCAAGCTGCTGGAACGCTACCAGAACAACGCTGTCGCGCTGGTGCGGGAGCTGCCCAAACGGATGGGCGTGGCGGACGCCATCGCCGAGTCGCTCGCCCCCGGGCAGCCGCAGGGGCCGGGGCCCGAGCCGAGCCGTCCGCCTGTGGGCCCGGCAGGAGAAAGAGTCGAGGAAACACCATATTTTTCGTCATGGAATATGGAGAATCAGAATCGGGTTGCCGAGTCGTTCAAGTGGGCCAAGGTGCCTTCCACGACGCAGGTGCTGCTGGCTCAGGAAGAACTATGGGTGTACGGATTGCTCTGCGACACGGTGGCCCGCATGAACAAGGCGGCCACAGGTCCGCACAACGCGGCGATCGTGATGGTGAATGAACTTTTGGTCGGCTACCCGGCCGCGGAGGACAATCCCGGTGGGCAGGCGGGTGGCCGCATCCGCCGAGTGATGGCTGGCCCAGGCCAAATGGATGCGGGGCCGGGCGGACCGCCGATGCCCGGCATGGGACCGCCGATGCCCGGCATGGGACCGCCGGCCGGCGAAGGTGGGGCCGAAGGCGGCAGGCCACCCCATCCCCGATTTGGGGCCACGCAGCGGGGCGGGCCACCGATGCCGGCTCAGGCTCCGGAGGAGGGAGCGGCGGCGGTTTCCCCCGACGATCAACTGCGGAACTGGATCTATGTCAACTTCGAGGGAAGACCGCTCGACGCTGCCGCATTGGCTGCGGCGCCGGATTGCCAGATGGTTCACCTTGTGCCATTCGTGTTGCGGGTCGTGATGGACGAGCGGCTCATCGACTCTCTCCTGGTCGAACTCTCGAGTGCATCGGTTCCGATCGATGTCCGCCAAGTTCGGATCAACGCCGGAGGGGCGGGACCTGTCGGCGGGCGGTCGGTTGCTGATGGAGGGGGCGTGCTTGGAGGCGGAGCATCGTTGTCGTCCGCGGGCCGGCTGCACGACGTCGATCTCGAACTCCGAGGCACCGTCGGCCTGGCCACGCCTCCCGACGAGAAGGCCGTCGGCTTGGAGCCCGGCCAAGGAAGTGACGCCGCGACCGAAAACCCGGGAGAAATGCCCGCGCCGGCACCTCAGTCTTCTCGGCACGAGCATTCCCGCGGCAGGAGGGTTGCGTCATGAAAGCTCCTCGGGTCGCGTTCAACAAGGATGCGGTGCTGTCGTTTCTGCTGTCGCATGGTGAAAAAGTGGTTGCCGCGATCATCGGGTTGGCCGCGTGTGGCCTGGCTTGGGGCGGTGTGTCGGCACTCCGTGGCATGCGGCCCTCCCAAGAACAGCAATCGGAGTCCCTTGTCGCCGATGCGGCCGCGACCGCCAAGCACATCGAAGAAGTCAAGATCGTTCCCGACGATGAATTGACCAGCGAGAAAGGGCTGGCCAAAACCGTGGCCCGTTGGCTCTCGCCCAAAGTCGAGCCCCCGCCGCCACATGCATTGCTCAACAAGCCGTTGTTCGCGGAACTGGCACGACGTAGCAGTCCGGAAATCCTTCCGGTGGAAGACTTGCGGGCGGTTTCGGGCGTCGCGGTTCTTGCGGTGAAAACAAAGGCGGCTGGGGATCGGCCCGATGCGGGCCGTCCGGTCAACCTGGACGCGGGACCGTTAGCGAAGCCCGACAAGGCTCTCCGCGGCGGTCGGCAGCCGATGCAGGGCCCAGCTGCATCGCCAGACGCGGCCATGGTTCCACCGCGAGCCGATCAAAATCTGCCGCAGGGCAAGATCGTGCCTTACGTGCTTGTCACCGGCCTGATTCCCGTCTCGAAGCAGCAGGCGGAATATGAGCGACGCTTCGCGACATCGAGCTTTCGTGACCCGGTCCGCGACCTGCCAGTGTGGAGCAGCTTTCGGATCGAACGGACGGAAGTCATTCCCGGAACCGCTGAGAAGTGGACGCCCATCGATTTAAAAGCGTTGAAACGTCGCTACTCAGCTGAATGGGCCGGGCTCCAGCCGGAACCGCTGCTCGCCCCGTTTGTTCTTGGCAACGCGTTGGAAAGGCGGGACTCGTCGGCGTCGCCGATACCGTTCTGCAGTCCGATGCCGCAACTGGCCGAGGGCGGCTGGGGATTCAATGCCCTGCACCCATGGTGCGACGCGTTCATCCAGCGTGATGCAGAGGCCAGATTGGCCAGAGCCAAGGAGGAACGGGAGCAGGTCGAAGAGAGCGCGAATGTCTTTGGCGGAGATGCCGGCGCATCGATCCCCGATGGTTTCGGCCCAGCGGGGCCGGGCGGACCGGGGATGATGCCGGGCGGACCGGGGATGATGCCGGGCGGACCGGGGATGATGCCGGGCGGACCGGGGATGATGCCGGGCGGACCGGGGATGATGCCG
>JBJTSM010000255.1:0-9044 GCA_046076685.1 Planctomycetia bacterium
GATCCGATGGGGGGAGGGGGGGGAAGGAAGTTGGCGGGGAGGGCTTGGGTGGCGGGATACCCCCCCCCCCGCCAGGATCGTAAACAGCACCGCCTGTGCGAACAAGGCGGACTTGTTCGCACAGGCGGCATGCCGAAGGAGGGCCCGCGCCCCTGACATTTCGGGCCCCCTCGAGTGCTCCATGGCCCAACGGCCCCCGCTCGGCCCCTGTTTTCCCAAGCGGTCACTTCTCGGCTCAGTCGCGCAGCGGTCGGCGAAACACCTCCTCCGAGATGGTCTGGCGCGCCGTGCGGCCGAGATCGTCGAGCGTCCGTCGCTGCCCGATCGTGTGCCACGGGGTGACATCCGCGAGTTCCGGCATGAGTTCCAGGATCTGCTCGATCAACATCGAAACCATGCGGGCCGTCGTCGTGTCGAGCGTGCGTTCGCGGATCGCCGCGGCTGTTTTCATCAGTTTCACCATGCGGGAACGCTCCAGCACGGGGCCGGAGAGTTGGCCCTCGCCCTCCACCAGGAGTTCGGCGACCGGAACCTCCAGCACTTCCTGCCACTGGAGCAGATCGGAAAGCCGCAGGTCACAGTCGGGCTGCTCCTGCCGACGGATCAGGGCCAATGGAGCGCCCAGCCGCCGCGAGACGTTGCGGAGGGTGACGCCCTGAAGCCTGCGCACTTCGGCGATGCGGTGCAGCCGCCGCTGGCTGCGGCCGAGTGATCCCGGGGAACCGACCCCGCCTTCCATCTCCGCCCGGAGCGCGTCGGAGTGTTCACTGTCGGCGACGGCGAGCGGGTCGTCGAGCATGTCGTCCGCATCGTCGTCGTCGAAGTCGTCTCGGCATCCGTTCCGGCAATCAACAGTGGCCATGGTGGTGTCCCTCGGCACGAGCGTGTTCAGCGGCGGGTGGGCCCCCGCATCCGGTCGTCGACCGCCTCGTTCGTGTCGTCGCGGCGGTGCCTACCCATACGCATCAGGGCGTTTGAGCGTTCGCGCGGCCGGAAAATTTCCCGGCCGGCCGGGCGTTGCCACCCCGAAGCCGCTGAAACACCGATGCCGCATGGGAGCGTGGTAGTCTGGTCGGGATTCGTGAACTTCCAGGGACAGGGCCGCCAGCCATGAATGACAAGACCGATCGGCAGCCGTTTTCGGCCAGCCGCCCCACGCCCGCCGGCTATGACGCCCTGCGCCGGTCAGTGGCCTGGGGGAGCCTGGGCCGGCGAACGGTGGTGATGGCCCGCGGTCCCGATGCGGTGCGGTTCATCGACAACTTCACGACCGCGGCCATCTCCGCGCTCGGCGAGGAGTCGGGCACCGAGGGCTTCTTCACCGATGCCCGGGGCTGGGTGCTCGCGCTGGCCACCATCCTGCGGACCGACGATGGCGTCTGGATCGACGCGCCGGCGGGGGTGGGAGCCGCTCTGCACGGGCACCTCGAGCACTATCACATCAGGGAACGCGTGGAGTTGACGGACGAATCCGGCCTCCACTCGCATCTGGTCGTCGCCGGCCCCCGGGCGGCAGAGTGGCTGGCGGCGCGGTGCGGGGCGGCTCTGCCGGAGGGGATGCTCCGCCATGCAAACGCCCTGCTCGGCGACGTGCCTGTGCGGATGGTTCGCATCGATTGGTTCGGACCAGAGGGCTATCTCGCGCGGGTGGCCGTCGCCGACGAGCCGCGGCTGGCCGCCTGGCTTGAAGCCCAAGGTGTGCCCCGTGTGAACGACGAAGCCCTTCACGCGGCCCGCGTCGAGGCGGGCCATCCCGAGCAGGTCGACATCCCGGAGAAGACGCTGCCGCAGGAGATGGCCCGTGACCAGCGGGCCATCTCGTTCACCAAGGGCTGCTATCTCGGTCAGGAGACCGTCGCGAGGATCGACGCCCTGGGGCACGTCAACCGGCGGTTCGTCGCGGTCGCCGTCGACGGCAAGAGCGATCATTCTCCCGGTGAGGAGGTGCGGTCGGGAGACGAGATCGTCGGCCGGCTCACGTCGGTCTGCTTCTCCCCCGTGCTCGGCCGTCACCTGGGGCTCGGATTCGTACAGACGAAGACGCTCGCCGCAGGCCGGCCGCTCGAGGTGGCAGGCGAGGTCGCGCGTGTCGTGGACGTGCCGCTCGATGTGGCGGCCGCGGCCCCCGCCGGCGACGAGCCATCGGCAGCGGCTTCTCCCGAGGACGGAGAACTGCTGTTCGAAGCAAGGCGATTTCGAGTCGTGCGGGTGGCGGAGGCGGGCGTGGCGGGAGGGCACCGCCACCGTGAGGTCGTCCGGCATCCCGGCAGCGTGGTGATCGTGCCGTTCGTGTCACCGCGGGAGGTGTGCCTCGTGGAGGTGGTCCGTGTCGCCGTCGGCAGGACGCTCCTCGAACTGCCTGCGGGCACGCTCGACCGCGTCGAATCACTCGAAGAGGCGGCGCGGCGGGAACTCGCGGAGGAGACCGGATACCGTGCCGGCCGGATCGCCCCGGCCGGCGCGATGTGGATGTCGCCGGGGATCCTGCGGGAGCGGATGCATCTCTTCGTGGCCGAGGATCTCGTCGCCGGCCCGCAGGCACTCGAGCCCGGGGAACAGATCCGCATCCGCGTGGTCGCGTGGGAGGAAGCTCTTGCGATGTGCCTCGACGGGCGGATCGACGACGCCAAGACGATCGCCGGGCTGCTGCTCACCGCCGAGCGTCGGCGTCAGGCGGGGTGCGGGGGCTGACCGGTCGCGGCCTGCATGGTCAGCGGCCTGCGGTCGAGCAGGAACAGCAGGCCACCGACGAGCCCGGTGAGGATCGAACAGGCCAGCCAGAGCAGGCCGATGGCCACCGCCCGTTCCGGCGCCACTCCATGGGGTTCGAGCAGGAATTCGAGGCCCTGCTCGCGGATGCCGAGGCCGAGCATGCTGATCGGCAGCACCATCGCCAGCGTGACCAGCGGTACCACCGCGAACCACGTGTCGAGCGGGAGCGACACGCCCAAGGCCCTGGCAACGAGCGCCACGGCCACGGATCCACCCATCTGGATGAGCAGGCTCCAGCCGACCGCGCGGGTCATGAGAGCGGGCTGCTGCTGGTAGGGAAGCAGTTGGGCGATGAATTGCCGCGCCGCATGGCGCTCGGGGATGGCCGACAGGATTCGATCGATCGAGCCGACTCCGAGCCAGAAAGCTCCGAGCGCCGCCCCCAGCAGGCCTGTTCCCACGGCCAGCATGGCCGGAACGCCGAGCCCCCAACGCTTGGCCAGCAGGGCCGTGCACGCCAGCACCGCGAGCGCCGCCAACCCGGTGAGACGGTCGGCGAGAACGGTGCAGCCGGCGAGCAGCCGGCCGGCCGTCGAGTCGGCCAGCCTGTAGGCCTTGACCAGGTCTCCGCCGATCGACGAGGGCAGGCAGAGGTTGAAAAACAAGCCCTCGAAAAAGCGCCACACGAACGTGCCGACCGGAAAGGGAAAGCCGATCGGCCGGGCGAGCGCGGCCCAGCGGATGGCGGCGATGCACTGCACGAGCACGCTGACCGCCAGTCCCGCGAACCACCAGCGCCAGTCGCAGTTCCGCATGGTCGCGAGCAACGTGTCCCACTTGATTTTGGAGAGGACCATCGCCATCAGCGCCACGGTTGCGACGACCCGCAGCAGCGGCATCAGCCAGCCCGGCAGGCGTCTGGCGGAACGGGCAACGGGCGATCCGACGGCAGCGTCATCCATGGCAGAAGCGGGGCGGGGGAATGGATCGGGGCGGCGGGCCCGGTCCGGGAAACGATCGTTGTCGGTGTCGCCGGATCATGGCAGCGGGAATCGTCGGTGTCACCGGCAAAACCTGTTCCCGGAGGGCTGCAGCGTGAAACCGCCGGGGGCGTGGGGTAAACTTTCCCGTGCCGCCCCCCCCGAGAACTGCCCAGTGAACCTGTTGGCGCCGATCCAGCCCGCGACGACACCCCCCCCTCCGGCGTCGCCGTCCGTCGGAGCGGGCGGTTCCCCGTCGGCTCGGCGGACGTTCGCCGACGACGGGTCCCTGTGGGAGTCGGTCAGGCTGCGGTGCCAGGCCCTCCTTGAAGACCTGCGGCAGCCCGATCAGCGGGAGCCGCTGACGCTGGTGGCGGTTCTGGCGATGCTGCTCATGTTCAGCTACTGGCCGGGGCTGCTCAACGCGAAGGCGGCGTGGAACAACCCGCAGTACTCCCACGGCTGGCTCGTGCCATTGTTTTCGGTGGCCATGCTTTTCTGGTGGCGGCAGCCGGTCGAGCCGGTGAGCCCGTCGGCGCGGTTCGTCGGCCTGGGGATGCTGCTGGCCAGCCTTGGGCTGAGGCTTCTCATGGCTCGCTACCGCATCATCACCATCGACATGTACACGTTCGTGCCGGCGTTGGCCGGTGTGTTCCTGCTCGGCGGCGGCTGGAGCATGTTCCGGTGGGCCTGGGCACCGATCGCATTCCTCATCTTCATGTATCCGCTGCCCGACGAGGCGACCCGGTATCTGTTGGGCCCGTTGCAGACGGTGGCCACGATGGTGAGCACCTATGCCATCCAGACGCTGGGAATCGATGCCATTCGGGAGGGCAACCAGATCGTCGTGGGCGAGAGGCACCTCGGCGTCGTCGACGCCTGCAGCGGCCTGCGGATGCTCACCATCTTCATCGCCCTCTCGGTGGCCATCGTCATGCTCGGCGAACTCGATGTCTACGAGGGCCTGGTGATCCTGGCCAGTGCTGTTCCCATCGCTCTGGCGGTCAATGCGACCCGGATCACGCTCACCGGCGTGATGTATACGATCGATCCGGAGATCGCGGAAAAAATCTTTCACGACTGGGCCGGCTACTTCATGATGCCGATGGCCCTGGCGCTTCTCTTCTGCATGCGGAAGCTCGCGTCCTCGCTGATCGTGACGGAGGAGACCGCTCCGGCTGCCGTCATTCCCTTGGAGGGACTCAAGGCCTTTGGGTTGGCTGAGCGGGCGGGGAGCCGGCGGAACGGCGGCGTTTCCAGGGGGCCGGCCACGCTTTCCGGGCAAATTCCCCGGCCGGCCGGTGACCGAGCCGGAACCGAGAATCGGCTTGACGATCCAAGGTAGACTCTGGGGATGGACGATTTCCGAGGTGCGGCGGCCGCGAAACGGCATCGTCGCACCAGGATGTCACGAAACACGGCACGACACTCGGTGACCGACTCGGTCAGGCTGGAGCGATGAGTGACCCCAACGCAGTCATGGACGAACGACGCACCGACGCCGTCCGCGGTGAACCCGGGGGCTCGCTCGTCGTTCGCGACGGGCCGTTGGCCCCGTACCCGTTCGATCATCGGCTGGGCGCTCCGTCGCCCGTGGGAGGAGAAGCGTCGTCCACCGGGGGCGTGGATTACCTCCGCGCGATCCATGCATTTCGCCGCCGCTGGCTCTCGGCGACCTCGCTCGGGCTGCTCCTGGCCGGCTTGGTGGCCGTGCCGGTCTGGATGTTCCTGCCGCGGGGCTACGAGGCCGTGGCCTGGCTGCGGGTGCGCGACAAAGGCGGCATGCTCAGCCATGGGCGCGACACCGCCGAGTACGAGTCGTACAAGAAGACCCAGTTGCAGCTGATGAAAAGCCCGTACGTCCTGCAGGCGGCGCTCCGCAAGCCGGGCGTCGACACGCTGGAGACCCTCCGCGAGGCGGGGACGGATCCGATCGGCTGGCTGTCGCGTGGCCTGCTTGTGACGGCGACGCCGGAATCGGAGGTCGTCCAGGTCCGGCTGCGGGGCAAGAAGGCCGAGGATGTCGCCAAGATCCTCAACGCCGTGATCAATTCATTTCTCGATGACATCGTCAACAAGGACCGCACGGAAAGGTTGGGCCGCCGTGATGCCCTCGAGAAAAGATTCAAGGAGAACATGAACGAACTGCGGGATCGCCGCGAGACGATCAACAATCTGGCCAAGACGCTCGGTACCCGCGACAGCGCCGAGGTGGCCAATCAGCGTGGCCTGCTCATGGATCACGTGGGCACGCTGCGGGGATTGCTCGTCCAGACGCAGCGAGACATCGCCGCCATCGACGCCGAATTGTGG
This sequence comes from Planctomycetia bacterium, assembly GCA_046076685.1. Taxonomy (GTDB): domain Bacteria; phylum Planctomycetota; class Planctomycetia; order Pirellulales; family UBA1268; genus CAMCQY01. The sequence goes on from JBJTSM010000255.1 coordinate 6,006, forward strand.
ATCGCCGACGCCCGGGAACGCGGCGAGATCTCGCCGGAGGACTCCGTCCCGGACGAGGTGGTCGACGCCGCGCTGGCGCGTGACCTGCAGATCATCGAGCTGAAAGCCCGGCTGGCCAACCTCGAGGAAGCAGTTTCGTTTCAGGAGCAGCGCAGCGCCCGGGGTGGCAGTGAACCGGCCGTCCGCCGATTGCAGGCCCAGGCCCGTGAACTCGAGGACCGGATCGAGGAGAGGTGTGTCGAACTCCGCCCGGCGATCGTCGCCCAGTTGATGGGCGACGCGATCGGTCGGCGGGGAGAGACGCCCGTCGTCCTGAGGAAGAGGCGGGAGATGCTCGTGAAGACACTCGCGAAGACGTCCAAGGAATTCGACACGGTGTCCAAGGAAGTGACCGAACTCGGCAAGGCGAACGCCGACATGGACGCCAGAAAGGTCGAGCTCGAGCACCTGCAGCGGGTGACCGACCAGATCGGCATCGAGTTGGAGAGCCAGGCGATCGACCTCAACATGCCCAATCGTGTGACGCTGATCGAGCCGGCCAGCGTGCCCCAAGGGAACGACCGGTTGTTTCGTCTGCTGCTCACCATGCTCGCCGGCATGGGGGGATTTGCATTGGGTGGCGGTGCCATCGTGATGCTCGAATATCTGCGGGACCACGTCAGTCAGGTCGACGACGTCCCCCGCCGGGTCGGCGTGAGGGTGCTGGGCACGTATCCGCGGGTGTCGAGCCTGCGCAAGCGGCCGGACTCCCACGCCGTGCTGGCGGAGTGCGGCGACACCATCCGGACGCTCATCTCCCAGGCCGGTCGCGAAGCCCCCAAGGTGATCCTCGTGACCAGCGCCGTCGCGGGGGAGGGGAAGACGACATTCGCCGCCCAGCTTGCGGCCAGCCTGGCTCGTGCCGACAAGCGGACGCTGCTGATCGATGGAGACCTGCGGCATCCCAACGCGCACATGGCGCTCGACTTGGAGCTGCGGGCAGGCCTGCCCGAACTGCTGCGGGGTGAATTGGGCAACGACGAAGTGGTGCAGCCCACGGCGATCGACGGCCTGTTCGCCGTGACGGGCGGCGCGTGCGACTATGCCGCGATCTCGGTGCTTTCGCGGCCGGAACTGGGCCGGATCATCCGAGGCTTCCGCGATTCCTTCGACCATATCGTGATCGACGCGGGGCCGGTGCTCGAGGCGTCGGATCCGCTGCTGCTCGGGCAGCAGAGCGATGCGGTGATCCTGGCGACCATGCTGGACGTGAGTCGCGTGCCGCAGGTTTCCGCAGCCGTCGACCGCTTGCGGTCGGTCGGGTTGCGGCTGCTGGGAGTGATCGTGAACGGCGGCGCCGTGGCCTTGCCGCGGCGTCGATCCGCCGCGACGGTGCCGGCCTGATCCAAGAGCCCGCCGTCGCCAGGTGAAACGTGGACACAGACGACGTGAAATCGGAATCGTGGGGTGAGCGATGAGGGCATCCGGCGGGATGGTGACGGCGATCGCCTCGATCGCGGTGGTGCTCGGCGTGACCTATCTCCACGGGCAGATGACCGAACGCTGGAGCGGGCGGAACGTGACGGCCGAACTGCAGCGGGCCGCGGAGCGTCTGGAAAGTCGGTTTCCGAAGCAGGTCGGCACGTGGGAAGCCGCGGAGGAATTGGAGTCGAGGCCCGGCGAACTGGAGCGCGCCGGCGCGGTCGGTCACGTTTCGCGGGCATTCGTCGACACGAAATCGAAGGCACGGGTGTCGGTGTTCGTCGTCTGCGCCACGCCGCGCGATGCATCGGGCCACACCCCGGATCGTTGTTATCCGGGGGCCGGTTTCGAGATCGCGGAGACGGAGCATCGGCAGACGGTGCCGCTGGCCGACGGTCGCAGTGCCGAGGCCTTCACGGGAACGTTTCGCAAGTCGGGGCAGACCTTGCGGGTGTTTTGGACCTATGGCGTGGACAATCGCTGGGTGGCTCCCCAGATCGCCAGGATTGAACTGGCCGACGCCAAGGCCGTCTACAAGCTGTACGTGATCATCGAGGAAACCACATTGCCGTCGGGCCTCGGGGTGAAGGTCTGCGCCGATTTCATGGCGGTGCTTCTGGCCGAATTCGATGCCGCCCTTCGTGAATCCGAAGAGCCCGTGCAGGGCGCCGCGGAGGCGGTGTAAAAAGCGGGGCCGCGTTGTATCCTAGGAGCCCCCGCGTCCCTCACCCATTCGAAAGGTTGGATATCCGGTGTCGTCGAACGCTTCTCGCGCCCTGATTACATGCATCACTGGTCAGGACGGCTCCTATTTGGCCGAGTTTCTTCTGGGCAAGGGCTACGAGGTGCACGGTCTCGTCCGCCGGTCGAGCACGTTTGGCACGCAGCGGATCGAGCACCTGTACCGCGATATCCACGAGTCGGGCCGACCGCTGGTGCTGCACTATGGCGACATGGCCGACGGCAACTGCCTGGCCCGTCTGATCCGGGAGATTCGTCCTACGGAGGTCTACAACCTCGCGGCGCAGAGTCACGTTCGCGTCAGCTTCGATCAGCCGACGTACACGGCGGACGTGACCGCGGTGGGCACGCTGAGGCTGCTGGAGGCGATTCGCGATCTGCAGGATGCCGCCGGATTCGGCGTCCGGTTCTATCAGGCTTCGAGTTCGGAAATGTACGGCAAGGTCGTGGAGACGCCACAGCGGGAGACGACGCCGTTCTATCCGCGGTCACCCTATGGCGTCGCCAAGCTCTATGCGCACTGGATCACCGTCAATTACCGCGAGAGCTACGGGCTGCATGCTTCGTGCGGCATCCTCTTCAACCACGAAAGCCCGCGGCGCGGCGAGACGTTCGTGACCCGCAAGATCACCAGGGCGGCCACGCGCATCAAGCTGGGGTTGCAGAAGAAGCTCTATCTCGGGAACCTCGACGCACAGCGGGACTGGGGCTTTGCCGGCGATTACTTCGATGCGATGGGGCTCATGCCCCAGCAGGTGGAGGCCGACGATGACGTCGTGGCGACCGACGAGACGCACTTGGTTCGGGAATTCGGCGAGAAGGCGTTGGGCTGGCTGG
>JBJTSM010000256.1:0-2137 GCA_046076685.1 Planctomycetia bacterium
GGCTACGGCACCGACGTGCTCGACGAGGAGCCGCCCCGGGCCGACCATCCGCTCACGAGGCTGCCCAACTGCGTGGTCACGCCGCACGTCGGCTCGCGGACCCACGAGAGCGTGCAGCGGCAGGCGATGGCCGCCGTCACGAACCTCATCCGCGCGATGCACGGCGAGCCGCCGCTCGCGCAGGTGAACCCCGCCGTGCCCGTGAGGAAGGTCGTTTGAGGGCCCCCCACCCAGGAAAGTCCCAGAGCGCAGTCATGTCGGAAACCTTCTTCGTCATCCCCATCGCCGCGCACGAGATGGTCGTCCGCACGGCCTACGAGCACCGCGGCTTCGACGCGGCCGAGGCAGACCATGCTGCCAAGCTGGCCACCGCGGCGACCCGCCACGGCATCCGCACGCACAATGCGATCAAGGCGCTGCACCTCGACGAGCTCTTCGGCTCCAAGGCCGGCGGCTGCGTGCCGAAGGCGGCGATCCGGAAGCTGCCCTCCCGGTTCGACGCGGCGGAGGTCTGGGACGCGGGCAAGAAGCTCGGGCAGGCGGTGGCCTGGGAGGCGATCGACACCTGCATCCGGCTGGCCGACCGGCACGGCACCGGCACGGTGTCGGTCGACAACGCGTTTCATTACCTCTGGGGCGGCGGCTACGTGATGGAGGCCGCGAAGAAGGGCTACATCGCCTACACCAACTGCACCGCGGCGCTCGCCGAGGTGGTGCCGTTTCGCGGCGTGTTCCCCACGCTCGGTACGAACCCTCACTCCTGGGGCTTTCCCACGGGCGACGCGATCGGGTTTCCGATCGTGATCGACTGGGCCACGAGCGTGATCGCGATGGGCCGGGTGCAGCAGCTGAAGCGCGAAGGCAAACCGCTCCCGCCGAACGCCGCCGTGGACAAGGACGGCCGGCCCACGACCGATCCCCACAAGGCCGTGTCGCTGATCCCGTTCGGCGACCACAAGGGCTACGGGCTGTCGCTGATCAACGAACTGGTGGCGGCCTTTATCGGCGGTTCGCTGCCGACGCTTCGCTGCCGGCCGCCGGTGGCCGGCGAGAAGCAGACCTGCGGCTTTTTCTTCCAGGTGATCCACCCCGACGCCCTGTCGGGGCATACCTTCGCCGGCGGCCGCAGCCAGCAGGCCAACGTGAAGGCCGTGATCGCCGACATCCTCGGTCACGGCAACGAGGGATGCATGTTGCCCGGCCAACTCGAGGCCGAGGCCGCGGCCCGCAGCGACCGCGCGGGCGGGCTCCTCTTCTCGCGGGCCGAGGTGGAGGCCCTCAACGAAATCGCCGCCGAAGCGGGCGTGGCCCCCTTCGATCTCGAAACACTCAAAACCGCGTAGACGCGGCCCGTCATCAAGCCATCATCAAGCCCATCATCAAGTCAGGAGACCCCCATGGCACTGCCCATCAAGCCCAAGGATTCGTGCGCGTTCGACGAGGTCTCGCTCGGCGAGATCATGCTCAGGCTCGACCCCGGTGAGGGTCGGATCCGCACCGCCCGCCAGTTCCAGGTGTGGGAGGGGGGCGGCGAATACAACGTGGCCCGCGGACTGAGGAAGTGCTTCGGCCTGAAGACGGCCGTGGTGACCGCCTTTGTGGACAACGAAGTGGGCCACCTCATCGAAGACTTCATCATGCAGGGGGGCGTCGGCACGGACTTCATCCAGTGGAAGCCCGATGACGGGATCGGCCGCTCCGTCCGCAACGGCCTCAATTTCACCGAGCGGGGCTTCGGCATCCGCGGCGCGGTGGGCGTGCCCGACCGGGGCAACTCGGCGGCCAGCCAGATGAAGCCTGGCGACGTCGACTGGGACCATCTCTTCGGCCGGCTCGGCGTCCGCTGGTTCCACACGGGCGGCATCTTCGCGGCGCTGTCGGCCACCACCGCGGCCCTGACGATCGAGGCGGTGCAGGCCGCCAAGAAGCACGGCACGATCGTCTCCTACGACCTGAACTACCGCCCCAGCCTCTGGAAGAGCATCGGCGGGCTCGCCAAGGCGCAGGAGGTGAATCGCGAGATTGCCCGGCACGTCGACGTGATGATCGGCAACGAGGAGGATTTCACGGCGTCGCTCGGCTTCGAGGTGCAGGGGGTCGATCACGCCATCAGCACGATCGAGACCGACGCCTTCCG
>JBJTSM010000257.1:0-3125 GCA_046076685.1 Planctomycetia bacterium
GCCCGACGTGAAGACGAAGAGCGTGTCGCCATCCCAATGGGCGGGCATGTTGCTGTCGATCGCGTACTGCTTCGAGTCTGATGGGAGACGAAGCTCGGCGGCAGGCCGAACCACGACGGTGGGCGAAGACGGTTCAGCCGCAGGCGAAGACAGGCTGCGGATCGCGACGAGGCAGGCAAGCAGCGGGATGGTGGCCGTGAACAGCGGGCACCACGAAGAGGAACGCGACGCCATCGGGTTCTCCGGCATGAGGTGATGATCGGCCTGCGGCGGAGTGTGCCACAGTCGTGATGACCCATGCAAGCAACGCATCGCCGGCGGATCTGCGGCGGGCTGCAGCCGTTGCTCGCCGCAGAAAATGCCATGCACGAAACAGGATTTGCCATTCCCTTTCGGCCGGACGTGAGGCAACTTGGCAGCGATGAATAGGAAGAACACGAATATGAAGAACACGTTTGTGACACGCTGGATACCGGCCGCGAGTGCCATGGTCGCGGCCATCGCGATGCAGGTCGCGGGAGCCGCACCGCCGCCACTCGAAGCCCGGATCGACGCGGCCGGCCAGTCGGCCGTGATCGCCAACGGGCTCGTGGGCATGGAGATCGGCTGGAAGGATGGCCTGCGGCTCGCGCACTTCAAAAACCTCGCGACCGGCGTCGACTGGATCCCGCAGCCGCCCGCGTTCGACTACGGCCCCGGCAGGGAGGGCATGCTGCCCGGGCTCGTGTGGCGGCGCGACGACATCTGGCCCGATCTCGCGCCGCCGTCACGGGAGTTTGTCCTGCGCTACACGCCCGACGCCGATGTCGCATCGCTGCGGTCGCCCCCGGCCGGCGACCAGTCGCCCGCCAAGCCGGTCATGCTCACCGGCGACACTCGCGTCACGCTCGATGCCGGCAGGTCGCGGGCGGTGGTCGAGGGGGATGTCGCGCGGCTCGACCTCGCGGTTGCCGTCGAGGGGCATCCGCTCGTGATCGGCCTGCATGCTGAGATGCGTGTTGGTGTGCCGGCCGTGCGCCGCTGGACGAGCGTCACGAATACGGGGGATTCCCCGTGCCTCGTGCATCGGCTCTCGAGCGCCGCGGTTTCGCTGCGGCCCGGGCCGGGCGATCTCGAACTCTCCTGGATCGAGGCCTGCACGCATCCCACGCTCGGCCCGCGGAGCCCCACGCGGTGGCGGCAGGCGACGCGTCACACCGAACTGCTCGGCCCCGCGACACGGCGGTCGATCCGCTCCGACGCCACGGCGGCCTTGCCGCACGACGGATCGAGCGGCGCGATGGCCTGGCTCGCGCTCCGCGATCCCGCGCTCGACCAAGGGCTCGTCGCCGGCTGGGAATGGTCGGGATCGTTCGCGGCCGACGTCGGGGATTTCGAGGAGGGGGCAGGCGCCTTCGGCCTGCGGCTCGGCTTCGGCGACGAGGGCGGCTACGCCCGCACGCTCGCGCCGGCCGCGACCTTCACGACGCCGCGGGTGTTCTTCGGCTTCTTTAAAGGCGACGTGGACGAGGCGGCGCGGGCCACGCGGCGGGTGGCCGAGCGGCTCTATGGCCTGCCTTGGCCCGAGGGGCGGCCGCCGATGTTCGTGGGCTACGACACCTGGTCGAACTGGCAGGATCTCTCGGCCGGGCCCATCAATCATCTCAAGCCTGAGCGGCTCGATGCGGAGATCGAGCGGTGCCGTGCCCTGGGCGTGGAACTCTTCATCCTCGACTACGACTGGTTCAAGCTGCTCGGGGATTTTGCGTCGGATCCCGACCGCTTTCCCGACGGCGTCGAGGCCGTGGCGCGGAAGGTGAAGGCGGCCGGCATGAAGTTCGGGCTTTGGATGGGGTTTGGGCAGGCCCACGCCGATTCAGTGCTCGTCCGCGAGCACCCGGAATTCATCGCCGTGCGAAACGGCCGGCCCGTCACGGGCGGTTGGGGCATGCGGAGCCTCTGCTTCGCGTCGGAGCCCTGCCGGGAATACGTGCTCGAAAAACTCTGCGGCATCGTGGATCGCTTCGGCGTCGACTGGCTCAAGACCGACTTCGATCAGATCACCACCTCCGACTCGCCCGCACACGCCCCGCAGGCCACCGACTCACGGATTGAATCGGTGGAGGGCTACTACTGGATCCTCGAGCGGCTCCACGAGCGGCGGCCGAAGCTCTATCTCGACAACTGGACGCCGCCGATGGGGGGCGCCGATTTCGGCAATTTCGCGCGGCACCACTCGATGCTCCTCTGCGACGACTACCACGCCACCGCGGTCCGCAGCGCCGCCCACGGCATGACGCACCTCTTCCCGCCCACGCGGACCCATGGCTACATCCGGGGCTTCAGCCGGGCCGACGAGCGGTCGCCTGTCACGAGCCGCTCCGCCGGGTTCGGCGGCGGGATGTACCTGATCAGCGACATCCTCCAGTGGGACGAATCCACGATCGCGGCGACGAAGCGAGAGATCGAGCTCTTCACGCACGACCGCGGGCTCTTCCGCAACGGCGAGATCCACAATCTCTTTCCGGGCAAGCAGCCGGATCGCTACGGCTGGGAGGGACGGTTCGTCTGGTCGGAGCCGCAGGGCCGCGGCATGGCCCAGGTGTTTCGCAACCACGATCCGCGGGACCGGGTTCGCGTGCGGCTGCGCGGCCTGCCGCCGGAGGGACGCTACGAAGTGCAGTTGTTCGACGCGGGCACGACGTTGCAGGCGCTCGGCCGTGCGCTCGTGGAAGAGGGGATCGAGGTGCCGCTCGCCGAGCCCTTCACGGCCGAGGTCCTGCACGTGCGCCGCCGATGAATCGCGCGACCGAACCTACGCCCCGATCACTTCAACGGATGCAGAAACGCCCGGGATGCCGGCGAGCTTTGTGTCGCATGTGATCAGCGGGGCGTCGAGCGCTTCGGAGAGGGCAAGATAGGCGGCGTCGTAGGCTGTGCAGTTGACGCGCAACTGCCAGACCCTGTCGAGCAAGACGTCGTGGGGATACCGGCAGATCCCCATGGCGCGATGATCTTCGATCGCCACCCGGGCGCGAGCCTCCGTGAGCTCACCGGCCATGACGAATCGACGAAGCACGTGCGCCACTTCCAAATCGAGGACGTGGGGAGCGGCTATGGTTTCGCCCGAGCGGAGGACTCTGTCG
>JBJTSM010000258.1:0-4471 GCA_046076685.1 Planctomycetia bacterium
CGAGTCGCCACCCAGGCGGTGGCCGGCACGATATCCGTCGTGGTGTTCGGGGTGGTGTCGATCACCACCTTGCCGATTTTCCCGATCGAGCTGTTCTCGTAGTCACCCACGACCTTGGGCATCTTCACCTGGAACGTCAGGTCGGCATAGCTGGTGGCCGCGATCCGGAAGAGCAGGTCCTGGCCGGTCGGAGAGATCAGCGGGCTGGGCCAAAACAGCGTGGAGCCCGAGCCCGTCACGACCGGTGCCAGCAGCGTGGTCGACGAACCGACCGTGCTCCCGGTGGGGTAGTAGGTGTAGGTCGCCGCGCCGGTGAAGTTGGCGGTGTAGTTCATGCCGGCCGGGAGGATGTCGGTGATCGAATTCAACACCACCGGCTGGCTGCTCGTGTTCGTGAACCGCAGCGTGAAGGTGACGAATTCGCCCGTGTCGGCGACGACGAGCGGATCGGACTGGGGGCGAAGTTCGCCGTCGGCGAGTTTCTCGACCGACACCGGGTTGTAGGTGCCGGGAAACTCGATGCTCGCCTGCGTCTCGTCGTTCTTGTATTTCGAGCCGCCCTTCTGGGTGAATTGCGTCGGTGCGGTGATCGTCGGCCCGGTGATGTCGGCGACGCGGAACGTGTATTCGGCCGTGAACTGCTGCTGGCTGTTGCCGCCCGGGAGGCCGCTGAAGAAGATCTGGTCGGCGGTCTGCGGAATGCCGTCGATCGTGAACTTCGTGCTCTCGAGCACGTAGTCATCCGGCTTCCAGTCGGCCCGGCAGGCCGGCGTGAAGAGCACGTTGTCCGCCTGACCCAGCTGACCCGTCACGATCATCGTGATCGTGCTGCCGAGCGCCGCAATCGTCGGCGGGGCCGGCGAGACCGTGATCGTGTCGATCTTGCTGTCGTTGGTCGAGAGAACGTCCTCGACGTTGGTGTACGTGAACGTCTGGGCCGGGAAGATCGGCGTGGCCGATGCCGCCGGATCGAGCGGGTTGCCGTTGAAGAGCTGGAGCGTGTGCGACTGGGGCGTGTTGGTGGTGCCGGTGGCCGAGAAGTACAGGTAGGCCAGGGCGGTCGTGTTCTGGGGCATCGGCCCGATCTGGTAGAGGCCGTCCTCGAACTGCGCGGGGGCGATTGCGCCGCCCGTGTAGCTGGTCAGCTGGATCCAGACGTCGGAGTAATCCACCCCCAAGCCGTTCTCGATCTTGTACGAGGCGTATTGCGAGTTGACGAGCGGTCCCTGATCGAAGTCGATGAAGAACTCGTTTGGCATGGTCTTGGTGAACGAGTCGATGGCCATCAGGCTCCGGCGCTCCAGCTGCTCGGTCATCGCGAGGCGACGGAGCCGGTGGCGGGAATCGGTCGGCCGGGTGGCCTGGCGGTTCTGCGAACGGGCGGTGCGACGCGGGAAGAGCGAGTCGAAAACGTTCATGATCGGGCTCCGGGCTGGATGGGCTGGCAATGACAAAACAAAAAAAGCCGGCGCGAAAGAACACCCCGTGGTGTTCGCTCGCGCCGGCTCACGTGTGGCAGAACCTCCCGGTCTCAGCCGGGCTGCTCCCTCAACTCGTTTTCCGACATGCGGTGTGCCCGTCGGTGACCGCCCCCGGGGGGCAATCGGCCTGCAGGCTGGTGGGTCAGGCGGTCGTTCGGGGAGGTCGTGGACTCCGTCAGTGCGTTTCTCGATCAGCTTCGGGCAATTCGTAGGGCGGTCGTTTCTCAGAGTCAACCAGGAACAACAGGGCGATGAATTCGTAGAAAAGTTGCAGGAATGTCTTCAAGACACCCGCCCCGGTCGGCGGGCGGATGTGGTCACCAGGGAACCCGGCCATAGGTGCGTGCCAGCCGCTCATACTCCTGCCGGCTGGTGGATTGGGCTGCGGCGTCGCTGGCCACCGCCGACATGCCCGAGCCGGCATGCACCATCCTGCGCACGAGTGGCGTGGGCTGGTCGTGCCGCAAGAGCGTGGAGTGCGGGCCGCCGTTCGTGAGCACATGGTGCAGCCACGGCCGCACGGCCATCCACCGCGGGTCGAGAGGGGCCGTGCACTCGACCAGATGGCCGCGACGAAAGCCGCGGGCCGCCAGCCGGCCGAGCCAGTCGTTGTCGAGATGGTAGCGATACGACGGGTCGAACGGCCCGACGGCCTGCCAGACAGCCCGCCGCATCAACCAGCCGGACGGCGTGGGAAAATCGAATACCGAGGCGATCTCGCCGGCTTCATCGACCTGCAGCTGCGTCGCCGACACAAAATCCAGCCGGCGGTCCTGCAGGGCTCCCAGGCTCCGTTCCAGGTGGCCGGGCAGCCAGACATCGTCGTCCTCGAGGATCGCGAGAAGATCATGGTCGAACTTCTGGGCGGCCGTATTCAGGGCCGCGGCCTGGGACCGGGCCGGCGCCTGCGAGACCGTCGCGTTCGCCGGCAGCGCGAGGTCGGCGGGCATGATCGCTCCCGGATCGACGCCGATCGAGATCTCCACGTCGAGGCTGCCGTCGACCACACGTGTCTGGGCGGCGATCGAGTCGAGTGCCTTGGCCAGGAAGGGCCGGCCGTCGCGGCCCCGCTCCAGCCGCGACGGCACGATGACGAGCAACTTCATGCTTCGGCCTCGGCCTCTGCCTGAGCGGCGACCCAATCCCGCCACACGCCCCGCATGAGCTGCTCGAAGTTGCGGGCGAACCGTTCGCCGTCGCAGAGCGGCGAGGATTCCATTTGTTCCCGCAGGCCTTCCCGCAGCCGGGCGAGGGCGGGCAGATCGCCGGCGAGCGACTCGGCGATCGAAACATAGTCGTCGAGGTCACTTGCGATCGTCGTCGTCAGCCCGATGTTTGAGAGATGGGAAAGAGAATGGCGTCCGGCGAAGGTCTCCCCCGGGCACGTCACCACCGGCACGCCCATCCACAGGGCCTCGAGCGTCGTCAGCCCGCCGTTGTAGGGGAACGGATCGAGGGCGATGTCGATGTCGCGATACCGCTCCATCTGCTCGGCGTGCGACGTGGTGCCGAGGCATTCGATCCGGTCGGGCTCGATGCCGTGGCCGGCGAACATCTCCCGCAGCCGGCCCGCCACCGCGGGGTTGCTCAGCGCGTAGTACTTGAGCACGAGCCGTGACCGCGGCACGCGGTGCAGGATCCGCGACCAGATTTCCACGGTCCGCCGGCCCAGCTTGGCCTGGTTGTTGAAGCTGCCGAACGTCACGTGCTCCCGTTCCAGCGCCGGCAGCGGCGACACAGCCGGCGCGCAGGCGGCCGGCTCGTAGCAGATGTAGCCGTCCGGCATCCGCAGCACGCGTTCGCAATAGTGGACCTCGGCCTCCGGCGGCAACTCGTGGGCGTCGGCCAGCAGGTAGTCCATCGTCCGCAGGCCCGTGGTGCCCACATAACCGGCCCAGCTGATCTGGATCGGCGCCGGCTTGCGGGCGAACACCAGCAGCCGGGAGTCGCGGGTGTGCCCCGTCATGTCGAAGAGAATGTCGATCCGGTCGTCGCGGATCGCCTGGGTCAGCCGCTCGTCGTTCCAGCCGGGGGCGTCCCGCCAAGACGCGGAGCCCGCCTTGATCCGGGCGGTGATGTCGTCGCTGGTGAGCGAGGTGTTGTAGCAGGTCGCCTCCACCTGGCTGCGATCGAGGTGCTCGAACAGGCGAACCGAGAAAAAGCCGACCGGATGACGATGCAGGTCGGGTGAGACGAAGCCGATCCGCAGCGGGCGGTCGGGATCAAGGTCGTTTTCGTGCGGCCGGATCTGGCTGCGATAGGGCTCGCCGAACGTCCGGTCGAACCGGGCGTGGGCGGCGGCGAGCTGCTCGAGCGTGATGCCGTCGCGATAGCTGAGGGTGCACAGCAGGTTGTTGTGGGTCGTCACGGCGTGCGGTTCGTACTCGAGCACCCGCTCGTACGACTCGATCGCCTCCTCCACCCGGCCCTGATCCTTGAGGATGTTGCCGAGCTGGAAGTGGGCCTCCCAGAAGCTGTCCCGGGATTCCAGTCCCCGGCGGAACGACGCCGTGGCCTCGGCGAAACGTCCGAGCAGTTTCAGGGCGATGCCGAGGTTGTTGTAGGCACTCGCGTAGTCCGGCCTGAGTTCGACGGCCCGCTGCAGCACGGTCGCCGCCTCCGCCTGCCGGCCCAGATCGAGCAGCACCATGCCCAGGTTGTTGTGCCCCTCGGGATAGTTCCTGTCGATCGCGACGCTCTGCTGATAGCAGGCCGCCGCAGCGGCCAGGTGTCCGAGCGACTGGTAGATGGATCCCAGCGTGTTGTGAAAAACCGCCTGCGAGCCGTCGATCCTGATCGCCTGCTGGACCAGGTGGATGGCCTCGTCGTTGCGGCCCGTCCGGTGGGTGACCGCCCCCAGGAGATGCAAGGCGTCACGGTGGTCTGGCACATGCCGGAGGATGTCGCGATAGAGCTGTTCCGCCTGTGGCAGCCGGCCCGCCTGGTGGTGTTCGATCGCAAGATCGAGCTGGGATTCCAGGGAAGAGGTC
>JBJTSM010000259.1:0-2669 GCA_046076685.1 Planctomycetia bacterium
GGTCTGGTTCGTGCTCACGCCGTCGTTGAACGGCCGGACGCCGCTCGAACCGCTGAAGAAATCCCAGCGGAAGGCGGGCCGCACCAGCGTGTTGGCGGTGGGCACCCAGTTGGGGCCGAGCGTGAGCGAAAAGTAGTTGCCCGGCAGCGGCACGTGGTTGGGGTTGCTCGGACGGTTCAGGCCCACGCGGGTGCCGTCGATGTCGTCGAACCATTCGAAGCGGGCCCCCCACTTCCAGGTCTTGCTTGCCGACCAGTAGAGATATTGGTCGATGCCGGTCCAGATGGCGGTGCTGCCGTCGACGAGGCCGTTGGCCTGGGCGCCGTACCACTGGTGGAAGACGTATTCGAGCCGGCTGGAGGGCCGGGCCTCGAAGATGAGGCTGTAGCGGGTGCGATTGGCCGAGACGGGCAAGGGCTGCGGCTGGAAGAGTGGCGAGAAGTCGTTCCCCTCGTCGCCCGAGATGATCGCGAACTGCACCGCCCGCGAGTTGTCGTCGTTCTTGAGCCTGACACGGCCGAGAAAGTTGGCCTTGCTGTATGGTGAGGCGAGACCGTTCCAGCCGTTCACGAGGCCGCCGTTGATCTCGAGGTTGTCGGTGGCCCGCCAGTTGACGAGCCCGCCCCAGTGGGTGAAGGGACCGGCGAACTGGTAGCTGTAGGCCTTCATGTAGAAGAAGTTGCCCACGGCCGGCACCCCCTCGTAGCCCACGAGCGAGTAAAAGTGGCCGAGCTTCACGTTGAGATCCTGGCTGCCGACCTCGCCGTAGAGTTGCGGGATCGCGATGCCGTAATACTCGCCGCTGTTCCAGTCACGCGGGCCGGGATTCGTCTCCCAGCCCAGCGACATCGCATTCGGAAAATCCTCACCGTAGAGCAGGTCGATGCGGCTGCCGACGCCGAACGAGCCGTCCGAGGGCAGGGTGCGCTCGCCGATGAGGTAGACCTGGTTCATCATCGGCTCGTTCGCCCGGTCGACGGCGTTGTAGGGGCCGTTGAACTTGCTGGCTGGGTTGGCGAAGTTGCCGACGAACCCGCCGTCGAGCCATCCGTAGACGCCGGCCCGCTGCGGTTCGCCGAAGAGATACCAGTCCTGACCCGAAGGGATGACGCCGCTCATCACCTCGTCGTTGAGCACGGGGTTGAACCGTTCGAAGCTGCCGACGCTGCCCGGCCGCCCGACGAAGTCCTGCTCCTGGCCGGCGGCCACCGCACAGCATGCCAGGCAAAGCGATCCTGCGAACAACCTCCACCACACCGATCGGCTCTTCCGCATGGCAACTCCGTCGCCGTGTCTTCGGTCCGTTCTTCGGGGCGACTCCGCTCGCTCCGCCTCGCGCGACCATCAACGGTTCCCACGGCAGGAATGCCCATCGGCAGTCTTGAGGCTGTGAAATCCGCCGACGCAGAAGACGCAGGCAGTGTTGGCGGCAGCTTTCGCAGCTTGCGTTGCCTGCCGGGAGCGGGGCGCTTACCCAGCCTTCCGCCGATCGTCGTCGAATGGGGGATTCCGTCGGAAAACGCCCACGCTGAACGTGAGAATCGGCGTCATTTCTGGGGGCAGGTCAACTCGATCGCGGCCCTCACCGGCCGGCCAGGTTGCGGATGTGCCGTTGGCTGGGCCACCCTCCAACTCCCCCCGCTGTGTTCGAAACCGCTGCTACCATTGAATCATGACCGGCAGGCAATTCTACGACTGGCAGACCGCGGGCGGCGCTGACGACGTCATGCGGATGGTCGATGCGCTCGAACGCGCCGAGTTGCACTGGTGCGCCATCGGCGGGATTGCGGTCAACCACTGGGCGGCTGAGCCGATGGTCACCCGTTACGTCGATTTCGTGGTCGCCGTGGACGAGATCGAACGGGCCGTGACGGCCCTCGAATCCGTCGGCTTCACGGCTGAGCGGCACGCCTGGTCGGTCAACTTCCGCGGCCGCTCGCAGGTGAGCCTGCAGCTCAGCACCGAGGATTTCTATCGCGATTTTCCGGCTCGGTCGATGGCCGCCGACATTCACGGCATGCTGATCCGCGTCGCTGCGATCGACGACACGCTCGCCGGGGAGATCAAGGCCTGGCGCACGCCTGAACGGCGGCCGAGCAAATCGATCAAAGACCTCGCCGACATCGCCCGGCTCGTGGAGGCCCATCCGGCCCTCGGGGCGAAGCTTCCGGAAGACGTCGCCCGTGCGATCGCGAGATGAATCCGGGCCGGGGACGGCTTGGCGGATTGACTTTGAAGGACAGCCCGGTCAAAGGCACTTCCGCAATCGTCTTCAAGCTGATGAGCGACTCGTGAGCCTCGGGGAGGAGCGGGCCGGGCGTCCGGAGCTGGTTTCTCGGAACGCCCCGCACCCGCTTCGGTGGCGTTTTTCCGGCGTCTGCGCAGACCGCCGACATGCTCGCGCGAGAAAACAGCGGGTTCTCGGTGGACGCCAGCGTCCGGATCACGCTCATCGACCGCGACGTGCCGAGCTATTTTCAGAGTCTGGAGCACCTGCTACGATACTGTGCCCGGCCGCCCTTCGCGCTGGAGCGGCTCTCCGTGATGCGCGGCGAAGACGGCCGCATCGCCTGCGTCCGCTACGTGCTCCCCCGACGCTGGGTCACCATCTGGGCGGCCAACTGGGTCGGCCCGGGACGCGGGCGTAAGTCCACACGGCCGAGCGCCAG
>JBJTSM010000260.1:0-5817 GCA_046076685.1 Planctomycetia bacterium
TCACAGCGTGTTCGACGGCAACCAGGCGTCGCAGCATGCGGCGCTCGCCCGCAAGGTGGCCAACGCCTCGGAGCACGAGGCCGGCGGTGTCATCTTCTGCAACGATGCCGAAGCGGACGGCGACGCATTGATGGCGTTCACCCGCGCGGGCGATGGCTCCGAGAAACGGTCCCTGCCGGTCCTGCAGATTCGCCGGTCGCTGATCGACGAGATGGTGCAGGCTTCGCTCGGCAGGAAGCTCGACGTCATCCAGAAAGCGATCGACGACACGCTTGAGCCGCAGAGCGGCCGGCTGGCCGGCTGGCGCGTCCGCGGGCAGACGTCGATCGAACGCAGCGAGACCGAGGGCAGGAACGTGATCGCGATGCTCCCGGGCACCGGCAGGCCGCGGGACGGGGCCGCCGACGCGCAGGGAGGCCTCGGCACGGAAACGGTGGTCCTGGGAGCCCACTACGACCACCTCGGGTTCGGCGGCGCCAATTCCGCGGCGCCGGGCGAGCATGCCGTGCATCATGGCGCCGACGACAATGCGAGCGGCACGGCGGTGCTTCTCGAGGTGGCGCGGCTGCTGCGGCAGGAGGGGCCGTTTCCACGGACGGTGCTCTTCGTGGCCTTTTCCGGCGAGGAACGCGGCCTGCTCGGCAGCGCGCACTACGCGGCCAACGCGGTGGTGCCGCTGTCCGACACGGCCGCCATGGTGAACCTCGACATGGTGGGCAGGCTCGACGGCGACAAGCTCGTCGTGCATGGCACGGGCACCGGCACGGGCCTCGAGCCGCTCGTGGACCGGCTCGTGTCCGCCCGCGGCTTCGAGGCCGCCAAGGAGCCCGGTGGCTTCGGCCCGAGCGACCATTCGAGCTTCTACGCCAAGAAGATCCCCGTGCTGCACCTCTTCACGGGTTCGCATGCCGACTACCATCGGCCCACCGACACCGCCGAGAAGATCAACTACGACGGGATGGTGCGGATCACGCGGCTGGTGGCCGACATCGTCCGCGAACTGGCCACCGCCCCCGAGCGGCCAGCCTACATCGAGGTGGCCTCGAAGCAGTTCGCCCGCGGCGGCGGCGACCGGCCCTACTTCGGCAGCATTCCCGACTTCGGCAAGCCGGGGAAAGGCTATGCGATCAACGGGGCGACGAAGGATTCGCCCGCCGCCCGGGGCGGCCTCAAGGGAGGCGACGTGATCGTGCGGCTCGGTGCGAGCGCGGTGACCGGCCTCGAGGACTTCGATAGCGCCCTGCGGAAGCACAAGGGGGGCGACACGGTGCCGGTGGTCGTGCTGCGGGATGGTGCCGAAGTCACGCTCCAGGTGACGCTCGATCCCCCGAAATAGGCCTTCCCGCGGCGTCGGGATTTTTCTTTTTTCGGGCCGGAATTTGGCCTTGAGCCGGCGGGCGGGGGTTGCCATCATCCCGCCCGTCCGTGGAAACCGGCCGGCCAGGAATCGCGTCGGCGGCGATCGTTCGGCGCCGCGTGGCGCGTTTGAAACACCAGCAAGGAGTGCATTCCGTGAACAGGCAAATCGCCAGTGTCGTGTGTGCGGCCGTCGTCGGCCTGGCCCACCTATCCGCCTTCGCCCAGGCGCCCGTGGGCGTCCCGCAGGGCCAGCCGCAACAGGTCAGGCCCGCTTCGCCGTCTTCCCACGTGGCCGTGATCGACGTCGGCTACATCTTCAAGAATCATGGTCGCTTCAAGGCGGCGATGGACAAGATGAAGGACGAGGTGATGGCCGCCGAGAATGCCCTCAAGGGCGAGCGCGACCGGATCAACGGCCTGATGGAGCAGCTCAAGGGGTTCAACGTCGGCACGCCCGAATACAAGAAGCTCGAGGCGGAGATCGCCAAGGCCCAGGGCGATTTCAACGTGAACGCCCAGCTGCAGAAGAAGGACTTCATGGACCGCGAGGCCAAGGTGTACCTCCAGGTCTACTCCGAGATCGAGCGGGCCGTCGGGCAGTTCGCCCGCCAGCACGGCATCGCCGCGGTCTTCCGCTTCGACGGTGATCCGGTCGACAACTCCGATCGCAACCAGATCCTGCGCGGCATCACCAAGCCGATCGTCTTCTACGACGAAGGCAATGACATCACGAAGGACATCCTCACGATGCTCAACGGTGCCGCCGTGGCCGATCAGACCGGCCGTCCGGCCGCCGGCGTTCCGCGCACGCGTTGAGCGAACGTCGCTGGGGATTTCTTCATGCACCATGACACACGTCCGCGGCTGCTGCAGCGCACGCTCCGGAAGCCGGCGTCCGTCTCGGGCGTCGGCTACTGGAGCGGGCAGCGGAATCTCGTGGAGTTGGAGCCGGCGGCAGCCGACGCGGGCGTGGTGTTCGTCCGGGCGGATCTGCCTGGGGCGCCGGTGATCCCGGCCGGAGTGGAGCACCGCGAGGAGGCGTCGAGCCGCACGAATCTAAGTGCCGGCGTCGCCCGCGTGGAGATGGTGGAGCATCTCCTCAGCGCACTTGCCGGGCTTGGCATCGACTGCTGTCTCGTGCGGGTGCACGCGGAGGAGATGCCCGGTCTCGACGGCTCGTCGCTGGCCTTCGCCGACGCCATCGCCGAGGCCGGGGCGGCGGAGCTCGGCGTCGCCGTCGAGCCGATCGTCGTCGATTCCGTGATGCGCGTGGGCGACGACACGGCGTGGATCGAGGCCTCGCCGCCGCGGTTCGCCGGGCTGTCGGTCGACTACGAACTCGATTACGGCGTCGGTCCGATCGGCCGGCAGCTGCTTTCCCTGCGGGTCACGCCCGAGTCGTATCGCGAGGAGCTCGCCGCCGCCCGCACGTTCCTGCCGGCGGCGGATGCCGAGCGGCTGCAGGCGGCCGGTCGCGGCCTGTCCGCGACCACCGGCGACCTGCTCGTCTTCGGGCCGGATGGACCGATCGGCAACTCGCTCCGCTGGCCCGACGAGTGTGTGCGGCACAAGGTGCTCGATCTCGTGGGCGACCTGTCGCTGGCCGGTCGGCCGATCCACGCCCATATCCGGGCCTGCCGCAGCGGGCACAGGCTCAACGGCGCCCTGGCCGGGCTCCTGGCCGCCGGCCGCCTCGCGTCCTCCGCCGCCTGACTCGCCGCATCACGCAAGGGCAACGCCGCATGGATGATTTTCAAGCCACGGTTCCGATGCGGGACGAGTCGTCCACTCGCGGGGCGACGCTGCGTGGGCGGCCGGCGTCCGTCCATCCCTCCGCGATCGTCGAGGCCGGCGCCCATCTCGGCGAGGACGTCGTGGTCGGGCCGTTCTGCTGGGTGTCGGCCGGAGCGGTGATCGGCCGCGGGACGGTGCTCGACAACAACGTGACGATCATCGGCGACGTGCGGATCGGCGAGTGCAACCACGTCTTCTCCAACGCCGTGATCGGCGGGGAGCCGCAGGACGTCAGCTACCGCGGCACGCGGACCCGGGTTGAAATCGGCGACCGCAACATCATCCGCGAGGGGGTCACGATCAACCGCGCGACCGAGAAGGAGGAGGGCGTGACCTCCCTCGGCAGCGGCAATTTTCTGATGGCCTGCAGCCACGTGGCCCACGACTGTCGGATCGGCGACCACTGCATCCTCGCCAACGGCACCCTCCTGGGCGGGCACGTCCGCGTGCATTCCCGCGCGTCGCTCTCCGGGGCGGTCGCCGTCCACCACTGGGCCACGATCGGCGGATGGTCGTTCGTCGCCGGGCTCTCCCGCGTGCTCCACGACGTGCCCCCGTTCATGCTCTGCGAGGGCATGCCGGCGCGGCCGCGGTGCATCAACGTCGTGGCCCTGCGACGGGGCGGCCTGCCGGGTGAATCGATCGAGGCGATGACCGAGGCGCACCGGCTGCTCTACCGGGCGAAGATGGGGCTGGAGGCCGCCCGGGAGATGCTCAGGTCGCAGGGAATGCTGCATCCCGAGGTGCTGCAGTTGCTCGAATTTCTGGCACAGCAAAAGGAAGGGCGGCACGGACGCGCCCGCGAACGCAGGAGGGCGGCATGACTCGCTTGAAGGTGGCGGTGGTCGGGTGCGGACATCTGGGCACGATCCATGCGCGGCTGCTGGCCGCACGGGCCGACGCCGAACTCGTCGCCGTGGTCGATCCGCTGGCCGAGTCGCGGCAGCGCGTGGCCGAGGCCCACGGTTGTGCGGCCTTGGGGAATCCGCTCGACCTCGTGGGCCGCGTCGACGCCGTCGTGGTCGCGGCGCCGACCTCCCTCCATGCCGCCGTCGCGCTGCCGCTCCTGGAACGCGGCCTCGACCTGTTGATCGAGAAGCCGATCGCCGCCGATGTCGAAGAGGCGGCCCGGATCGTCGCCGCGGCGGACCGCCACGGCCGCACGGTCGCCGTGGGGCACGTGGAGCGGTTCAATCCCGCCTGGCGCATGGCCGTCGAGAAGTGCGGCCGGATCGTGGCGGTCGATTCGGCACGGCTCGCGCCCTTCACGTTTCGGTCGCTCGACGTGGGGGTCGTGCTGGATCTGATGATCCACGACATCGACCTCGTGCTTTCGCTCGAGCCGGGGCGGCTCGAGAGGATCGAGGCGCACGGCATCACCGCGACTGGCGGCCACGAGGATGCCGTGCGGGCCAGGCTCGTATTCTCCTCGGGGCTCGTCGCCGATCTCGCCGCGTCGCGGATCCACCCCACGCTCAGCCGTCGCGTGTCGCTCTGGGGCACCGAGGCCGTCGTCGCGGCCGACTTCAACGCGAAGACCGTCGAGGTGGTGTCGGCTTCGTCGGCGGTCAGGAGTGGCGCGTTCGTCGCGGCGGACGTGCCCCCGGCCGAGCGGGTGGCCCTCAAGGACCGGTTCTTCACCGACATCCTGCCGCGGGAGACGCTGGCCGTGCCGGACGCCAACGCCATCGCCTGCGAGCACGACGATTTCCTGGCCGCGGTGCGTTCCCGACGCGAGCCGCTCGTGACGGCCGCCGCGGGCGCCGCCGCGCTCGACGTCGCGATGCGGGTGCTCGAGGGCCTGCGGTGCACGCGGCTGGGGGGCGGCGTGCCCGCTGCTGCCCGCGGGCGGGCGGCAGCCTGACCGGTGGGCCGGCCCGGGGCCGGTCGAGGTTTTCCCAGTCGTCACGACCGTCACCGGTGGCCGATCGGTCGCAGGCGAGACGGGCGAGGATCGGGCTGCGATCGCAGCCACCTGCGCCATCCAGCCGGCATCGGTTCAACCCACGGCCGGGCCCGCGCCGAAGAAGGTCGATGAGGGGTCGCGCAGCCGGCGAGCCCAGGTTCGAGCCGCAGGGGGTGTCCGTGGAACGCTACGACCGCATCGCGAGTGGAGCTGGCGAAGGCCATCAGAATGGCGGCCAGTCACGGTTTCTGCCGGCGGCGTGTGTCGTCGTGGCCGCCTTCTCGTTCATGCTCACCACCGTGGTGTGGCGGCTGGTCCGTCAGACCGGCGCCGTCGAAGCCGCGGTGCACGAAAGCATCAGGGGCATCGACCGCCTCGGCGCGCTGACGAGCGCCGAGATGGCGGAGATGCAGGAAGGGCTGGCAGGTCAGCGGGCCGCCACGGAGCGGCTGGCATCGCGGCTGGCCGCGGTGGAGGCGACCGCGACGGCGGGACTCGAGCGGGTGCAGTCGTTGGGAACCGACGTCGCGCGGCAGTCGGCGGCCACCGAGCAGGTGCGGCTGGAACTCGAGCGGGCCGCCTCCGGCATCTCGCAGGCACGGCAGGAGATCCTCGAGCGGCTCGCGGTGCACGCCGACCGCAACGCGGCGGCCCGCGACGCGATGGTTCGTGAAGTCAACACGGCGATCACGGAGATGGAGCGGTCGCTGCTCGAGCAGGCGGAGGAATTCCAGCACCGCAAGCAGCAGCTGGATGCG
>JBJTSM010000261.1:0-2381 GCA_046076685.1 Planctomycetia bacterium
GAGCGTTGGACGGTCTATCCCCTGCTCTTTCTCTCGCTCGGCCTGGCGGTGCGGTCGATCGCCGTGCCGCAGGGGGAGTTCGCGGCGGCCCGGTCCTTGATCTCGATCCGGCCGCCGCCCCCCCCCCCGACGCGGCCCATGTGCACGAGCACCGTGCAGTCGTCGTTTTCGATCAGGATCTCCCTGCAGACGAGCCGCGTCGATTCGAGCGCATCGAACCGGGCCGCCGCGAACTCCCCCTGCGGCACGGCGATCGACCGCACCGCCAGGCCGAGCGAGAGAAAGAGCAGGGGATACACCGTCCAACGCTCACGGCTGGTCATCGTGTCAGTCTCCGTGAATCTGCCGCAGCCGGGCGGAAAGCCGCAGGATCAGGTGCACCCGCTCGAATTGCTCGAGCCAGTCGGAAACCACCGCCCCGATCTGGTCGGCCGGCGGGGGCACGGCGCCGCTCGCGCAGCTCTCCCCCAGCTGCGCCACGGCCGCGGCGCGATACGCCGCGAGCGTCCGGTCGCCGTAGAAGAGGATGGGCGTGAAGTCTTCGCTGAAGAATGCCACCACCGGCACCCGCTGGCCGCCGCACACCTTCAGATGGGCCGCGATCTCCGGCCGGGCATCACGGTCCAGGAACCGCAGGTCGATCGAAGGAGCCGCCGCCGCGAAGTGGGCGAAGATCGGGCACTGGTTCACGCAGTCGCCGCACCAGGCGCCGGCGAGCACGAGCACCGGCATCCGCCGCACGAAGCCGCGAAGCACCGCCTGCTGGTCAGACGCGAGCGCTACCCGCGCATGGAAGGCGTCCCAGCGACCGCGCTGGTCGGGGGTGGCATGACGGGCGAGGAAGTCCTGGTAGGGAAGCGACGCCTCGAACGCGGCCCGCCAGGCGTCGGCGGTCGGGGGAGCGCCCGCCCCCTCGATCTTCGTGGCGGGCGACTGGGGTGGGACGGTTTCGGCCATGAATGAGGCTCCGATGGGTCTGGGCAGCGGGAGCATAGCCGTTTCAGGGAAGCTGAAGAGGAGAGGAACCTGCAGACCCGCGAAAAATTCGCCGCGAACGGTGCAAAAACGATCCGAAAACGCCCTTGACCCTCGGAAAAACGATCCCTACTGTCCGTCTCAGCCTGAAGGCGAGGGGCGAAGAGGCCCCACTCGAAGGCGGGCGGTGGCACGGATGCCGGCCGTCGCTTCGAGTCCGCCGCACGACACGATTTTTCCAGTCGCCGACCAATCGCTCCCGGAAACGGTTCAGCTTCCCCGCCCCCCTGGGATCTGGACCGTTCCGGGGGCCTTTTTTTTGGCGTTCGGTGGTGCCGCCCCGACGAGCGGGCCTATGCTTTCGGTATGACGCCTGCCGACGCTTCGCCATCACCGCCGGGTGCCGAACGGATCCTCACGTGGATCATGGCCGCCCTCGTGGCCTGGGGGCTCTTCCATGCCGCCGGAGCCTGGACGCTCAACCACGATGTGCGGCGGCCGCTCATCGTGCTGGCCTGCGTGGCGGCGTTTCTCGGGTTCTGGCTCGCGCTCCTGGCCTCCCGCCGGAGGCGATTGGATCGTGCGCGCCGCGACGGCGCGTGAAGACCTGTCACGATGCGGAGGTGACCGATGGGGATCGTGCTTGGTGCGAGCCTCGACAACGGCCTCGTGGCCGTGTCCGGCCGGCGGCCCGCAGTGGAACGATCGGAAAGCGTCACGAGCCTGTCCATCGGGCAATACCTGATCCGCCGGCTCTCCGACTACGGAATCAAACACGTCTTCGGCCTGCCCGGCGACTACGTGCTTTCCTTTTACAGCATGCTCGAGCAGAGCCCGCTCGACCTCGTCAACTGCACCCGCGAGGACTGCGCCGGCTTCGCCGCCGACGCCTACGCGCGGGTCAACGGGATGGGTGCCGTTTGCGTCACCTACGGCGTGGGGGCGTTGAGCCTCGCCAATTCGATCGCGGGTGCCTACGCCGAGAAGAGCCCCGTGGTGCTGATCTCCGGCGCCCCGGGGCATGGCGAACGGGTGAACGATCCCCTGCTGCACCACCGCGTCCGCGAGTGGCGGACGCAACTCGACGTGTTCGAGAAGATCTGCGCGGCCAGCCGGGAGATCGCCGATCCGGCCACGGCGTTCCGCGACATCGATTTTCTCCTCGACACGGCCCACCGTCAGAAGCGGCCGGTCTACCTCGAACTGCCCCGCGACATCGTGGGCGTCGTGCCCGACCAGATCCGGCCCTACGCGCACGCCGAGCCCAAGAGCGATCCCGACGCCCTGGCCGAGGCGGTCAAGGAAGCCTTGGCGAGGATCGCGGCCGCCAAGCGGCCCGTGATCATCGCCGGCATCGAACTGCATCGGCACAAGCTTCAGGAAGAGGTCGTGAAGCTGGCCGAGGC
>JBJTSM010000262.1:0-12944 GCA_046076685.1 Planctomycetia bacterium
CATGCTCGACCGGGGCATCGCGGCCCTCCAGCGGCTCGCCGCATCCTACCCATGACGGAAAAGGGGACGCAGCTCTTTTCCTCCCGAAGTGAGGATGAGGTGCTCGCCTTCGATATCGGCGGCGCGAACATCAAGGCCGCCGACGGCCGCGGCTGGGTGCACAGCGAGCCCTTTCCGCTCTGGCTGCGCCGCGAGGAGCTGCCCGCGACACTCGCGCGGATCATGCTGCCCCGCCGCCCGCGCCGCGTCGTGGCCACGATGACCGGCGAGATCGCCGACTGCTACGGCTCGCGCCGGGAGGGTGTCGCCGACATCGTGGCGGCGGTCCGCACGGCGGTGGCCACCGCCGCGGCCCCCGAGTGCACGGTGGGGATCTATCTCGTCGACGGCACGATCGTGCCGGCCGACGAGGCGGTCGCCCGTCCGCTCTCGGCCGCGGCTTCGAACTGGCACGCCGTCGCCCGCCTTGCGGCGTCGGTGATCGAAGACGACCGGGCCTTCGTGATCGACGTCGGCTCGACGACGACCGACATCGTGCCCCTGCAAAACCGCAGGCCCGCGGCCAAAGGGCTGGATGACCTCGCCCGGCTCGACACCGGTGAACTCGTCTACACCGGCGTGGAGCGGACGCCGATCGCGGCGCTCGTGCGGTCGCTTCCCTGGCGGGGGCGTCTGCATCCCGTCGCGAGCGAGCGCTTCGCCGATTCGCTCGACGCCTGGCTGGTGCTGGGAGAACTCCCCGAGGATCGCGCCGCCACCTCCACGGCCGATGGCGGCCCGGCCACCCGGGCGGCGGCGAGACGCCGCCTGGCCCGCATGCTGTTGGCCGATCCGGAGCAGGTCACCGAGAGCGAAGCGATCGCGATGGCGGCATGGTGCGCCGACCGCCAGGCCAGGCAGGTGGCGCGGGCGCTCGGCCGCGTGGCGGCCTCCTGCGGCTGGCAGCCTGCGACGATCGTGCTCTCCGGCCACGGCGGCTGCCTGGCCCGGCGGGCGCTTGCGCGGCTCGGCTGGTCGGCCGGGCTCGTCTCTCTGCCCGATCTGCTCGGCTGGGACATCTCGCGTGCGGCCCCGGCGCAGGCCGTGGCCCTGATCGCCCGGGGTGAGATCGCATGACCAGCTTTCCCCACGAGATCGGGGCCTGGCGGCCTGCCGGGGGCTGGCAGTTCGGCCGCCTCCGCGGGCCGTGTGAAGAGACGACCGCGTCATCGCTCGTGGTGCTCAAGTTCGGCGGCAGCCTGCTTTCCCGGCCGGACTGGCCGACGCTCTTGAAAACACTCTTGAAAACGCTCGCGGCGGATCGTCGGCCGGCCACCTGTTGCCTCGTGGTGGGCGGCGGCGCCGTCGTGGAGGGGCTGCGATCGCTCGATCGAGCCGTGCCGCAGGAGGCTCGGTTCATGCACGCTCTCGCGATCGACGCCATGCGATTGACGGCGCGGCTTGTGGCCTATGCCCTCGAACTCCCGCTGGTGGCGGCACCGCCCGGCGACGGCACCACTGCGGTCCTCGACGTGCCGGCATGGCTGGCGGTGGCATCGCGGGCCGATCAACTGCCGGCAGGCTGGGAGACGACGAGCGACTCGATCGCGGCGCTGGTGGCCGCCACGCACTCGGGCCGCCTGCTCCTGGCCAAGAGCGTGCCCCCCCTGCCCTGCCCCGGCGCCGTCGAACCCGTGTCGGCCTTGGCAGAGGCAGGCTGGGTGGACCCGCATTTTCCCGCCGCCGCGGCATCCCTCACCGCGATCGCCTGGGCCGCCCCGGC
The DNA here is from genome assembly GCA_046076685.1 of Planctomycetia bacterium. Lineage (GTDB taxonomy): Bacteria > Planctomycetota > Planctomycetia > Pirellulales > UBA1268 > CAMCQY01. The sequence continues at coordinate 1,763 of JBJTSM010000262.1, forward strand.
CTGAACCACGAAACCGCCGCGAGATGGAAACGCCGAATCACTCCCACCAGCAGCCGTCGGCGGGGCGGACGGCCAGCGCGGTGGTGCGGGTCGCGGCGACGTCGGTGGACTCGGCCGTGTTCGCGGCGAAACTCCAGGGCTGGACCATGACGCCGCCCGAGGCGCTCACCACCCAGCGGTTCCCTTTCTTGAGGCCCTGGGCCACGGTCGGCACGCTCGCAGGCACGTCATAGGATGGCACCCGCAGCTTTTGGGCATCGAGGAGCGGGGCCAGGTCGAGCCCGGCCCGACCGGCCAACTGCCGGCCGTGGATCAACGCCGCCACCACCGCGAGGTCGACGCAGTTGACCAGTTCGGCAAATACCGGCTGCTTGACCGCCAGCCGGTCGTAGTGCGACGTCATGAGGTCGCACCACTTCTGCGCCAGCTTGTCGGGCGCCTTGCCGCCGGCCTGCTTGCGGACGCCGTCGGCGTCGAAGAGGTCGTTTTCGGTCAGGCATTTCATCCGGCGTCCGTTGATCCGCCAGGCGAGTTCATCCGGATCGCGGGAGATCGGCTCGTAGTCAGCCTCCAGCCAGAAACGCGGAAGGTTCGCGGCCGCGGTCGAACCAGGCGGCACCATCGACAGGTAGCTGGGAACCTCGGCGATGCCCGACGGCTCGAGGCCCATGCCGACCCGCTTCATGCGGTAATCCGCAGCGACCAGCACGCGGGCGAAGCGACTGTCACCAGGCACGCCGCCGACCGTCACCCGCTGCGGCCCCATCGCGTCCTGCATCGCCACGAGCGTGGCATCGGGGTTCTGACCGATCGTCTTCTGGTTCCGCAGCAGTGTCTGCAGCCTGGTGATGCCTTCGGCGGTGGGATCGATCGAGCACTTGATGCCCCCCTGCCGTACGGCATCGGCGGACCGCAGCGCGACGATCAGGTCCTCGAGTTGAAGCAGCGGCCGGCCGCTGCCGGCGGCCACGACGTTGCCGGCCGCATCGACGGCCAACGCATCCGCCGGCCCGGCCAGAATGATGTCGTGCCCGTCCGGGTCGACGAAGACATGCGTGATGCGTTCGAGGCCGCCGAGGTACAGCACGTCGGGCGGCAGCGGCCGGCCCGCACCGGCAGCCTGGGCCGCGGCGACGATCCTGGCGAGCGATACCTTGCGGAGCTTTCCGTCCTGGCCGCGGGCGGCAGCCGCCCCGGCAACCGCCAGTCGCCGTTCCTTCGCCAGCGCCTCGACCGCCTTGGGATCGAGGTTGCGCACGATGCCGTCGGCGTCCACCGAGATGCCGCCGACCGCACCGAAGCCGCCCATGCCCATGCCACCCATCTGGGCATGCGCCCGACCTGGCGATGCCACGGCCACCGCACCGATGGCGCACGCACAGCAGACCGCGACGCGGCGAAGCAGGAGGGAGACGGCGGACGACGGAGGGTTCATGCCGCTGTTCATGGGAATCCTTTCAGTGGCGGGCCGGAAGGCGTGGCCTTCGGGGGATGCTAGTCGCCCGGGCCGGTCCGCGGCAAACCCGTTTCCACCGGGATTCATGACACTTTTCCCGCCGCCAGCCACCACCGACGACCGGCCGCGGCCGGCCCCACCGACGCCCACGACCTCGCGGCCCTCCCAAAAGCGGTGCGGTTCAGGCAATATGGGTGGAGGAACCAACCACCGCATGCCCTCCGCCCCTTCGCTTTTTCTCGTCGTTCGCGACCCGGTCGTCGGCATGACGACGCTCCCACTCCAGCCCGGCGAACGTGTGACGCTCGGCCGTGCTCCGACCAACCACGTGGTCCTCCACGACGAGCAGGCCAGCCGCTTTCATGCCGAGATCTTTGCCGCGCCGGCCGGCTGGACGATCCGGGATCTCGACAGCCGCAATGGCACGTTGCTCGCGGGTACTCCACTTTCCGCCGACCACGTGCTGGCGCCGGGCGACGTCATGGCCATCGGCCGCGTCGACATCACCGTCCATGAAGGCGAGCCGCCGATCGATTCGACGGGCGTGGTGGATGGGCTCGGCGGAACCGCGACCGGCGAGATGCCCGCGGAGCTTCGGGCCTGGCACGCCTCGATCACCCATCGTCGGGCGAAGAGCCGGCTGCTCGACGACATTCGCGACACGGCCGCGTCGGCCCCCCGCGTGGGCCGAGCCGCCGCGGAACTCTGTCGGCTGGCGTTCTCGCTCGGCCGGGCCGCCGAGCTGAAATCGATGGCGTCGCTCGCGCTCGAATCCGCCGTCCAGGCAGCCGGCGCCGCCCGCGGCATCGTGCTCCTGCCCACCACGATCGGTGAACAGCCTCTGGTGGCCGTTCCTCAGACTGCCGGGCCGACGCACGGACTGGAGCAGACCGTCGTCACGCCACCCGACTGGTCCGCCGCAGCGGTGCCGCCCGAAGTGATCGCCGCCGTGCTCGGCACCGACGAGGCCGTGCTGGCGAGCACCTCTTCGCCCTCGGGCGGTCGGGCCGCGAGCCTCACGGTCCCGATCCGCCAGGGCGGCCGCGCCGTGGGCGTGCTCCACCTCGAGGTGGATGCGGCACAGCGCGAGGCGACACCCGACGATCTCGAATTCGTGATGGCGGTCTGCGACGCGCTCGGTGTGGCGATCGACAACCTCGCCGTGCGCGAGACGCTCTCGTCGCGCCTGGCACGAACGGCCGACGAAAACGAGCAACTCCGCCGGCGTCTCGGCCAGGAATGGCGGATGATCGGCTCGAGCGCCGGCCTGCAGACGATCGTGACGCAGATCGAGCGGGTGGCGAAGAGCAAGGCCACGGTGCTGATCCGGGGCGAGAGCGGCGCCGGCAAGGAGCTCGTGGCCCGCGCGATCCATGAGGCGAGCGACCGACGGAAGGCCCCGTTCGTCTGCATGAACTGCGCCGCCCTGTCGGAGACGCTGCTGGAAAGCGAGCTCTTCGGCCACGAGAAGGGCGCCTTCACGGGCGCCACAGATCGCAAGGCCGGCAAGTTCGAGGCGGCCCACAAGGGCACGCTGTTCCTCGACGAGATCGGCGAGATGAGCCCGTCGATCCAGGCGAAGTTCCTGCGGGTGCTCGAGGGGCACGCCTTCGAGCGGGTGGGCGGCAGCGCCCGCGTGCAGGTCGACGTCCGCGTCGTGGCGGCCACCAACCGCCATCTCGAGGAGGCCGTGGCCGGCGGCGGCTTCCGCCGCGACCTCTACTTCCGGCTCAAGGTCGTGGAGATCCTCGTCCCGCCGCTCCGCAAGCGGCCGGACGACATCCCGCTGCTCGCAACACATTTCCTCGAACGCTTCGCGGCGGAAACCGGCCGCCGCGTGCGGGGCTTCACGCCCGAGGCGGTCGACGCGCTGCAGGCTTATCACTGGCCGGGCAACATCCGCGAGCTTCGCAACGCCATCGAGCGGGCGGTCGTGCTCTCGCAGGACGAGTGGATCGACGCCCACGAACTGGCACTCTCGCAGCTCTCCTCCCCCGGAGACACCGGCCGGATCTCCTCGATTCGTCCGGCGGTGTTCACCCCGACGACGCTCGACGAGATGGAGCGAAAGCACGTGCTCGCGACCCTCGAGGCGGTCGGCGGCAACAAGACGAAAGCGGCCGCGATCCTCGGCATCGAGCGTTCCACCCTCGACCGCAAGATGGCCCGTTGGGCGAAGCAGTGAGGCGGTGCTCGTCAGAGCCCGAAATACCGCTTCCATCGCTCCACGTCGTCCGGCCCGGGCTCGGGCGGCTTCGTCTCCCGCGGCCGGCGGCGGGCCCGCTGCTGCTGCCGCATCGTGGCCAGCCATTCCTCGCTCGACACGGCGGCCGCGCGGCGGCGGCGGGCGGCCACCTGCAGCCGCCGGTCGCTCGACACCACGAGCAGGCTCGACGGGGCGTCGTCGTCCTCCACCAGCTCCTCGATCAGCGAGTCGGCGTCGGGATACTCCCGCGCAAACCACACCCGGATGCCGCCGTGCGTGAGCCGGGCCGGCAGGCCGTCGGGCGCGCGGGCGGCGTCGAACACCACGATCGTGTCGCCGGCCGCCTCCCCAAGCAGGTCGACGAGCATGTCGAGCAGCGCCAGCCGCGACTTCTCGAAGCCGCGCGGGCCCCGGTCGTCGCCGAACACGCCCGACGCATGAAGCAGGTTGTAGCCGTCGATGATGAGGGTCATGGCACCGGCGGCCCGTCACGCGAGCCGCTCCTTCACGGGTGCTCCTTCACAGCCGATGCTTCACGCGGCCGGCCACGATCGTCGCCACCGCCCTGCCCCGCAGCGTCCAACCGTCGAAGGGCGAGTTCACGCTCTTCGACCGGAACGACTTCACGTCGACGGTCCACTCGCGGGCCGGATCGATCACGGTGACGTCGGCCACCGCGCCCGGCCGCAGCGTGCCGCGATCCACCCCGAGGATCCGGGCGGGCAGCGTGCTCATCGCCTCGACCATGCGCGGCCAGCCGATCCTGCCCGGGGCCACCAGCCGGGTGACGGTGAGGCCGACCGCGGTTTCCAGGCCGAGGATGCCGAACGGCGCACGGTCGAGCTCCAGCATCTTCTTTTCGGGTGCGTGCGGGGCGTGATCGGTCGCGATGCAGTCGATCGTGCCGTCCACGATGCCGGCGACGATCCCCTCCACGTCGGCCGCCGTCCTGAGCGGGGGGCTCATCTTGTAGTTGGTGTCGAAGCCCCGCAGCCCCTCGTCGGTGAGCGTGAAGTGGTGCGGACAGGCCTCGGCCGTCACCTTCACGCCGCAGGCCTTGGCCTGACGGATCAGGGCCACGCCTCCGGCCGTCGACACGTGCATCACGTGCAGCCGGCCGCCGGTCACCTCGGAGAGTGCGATGTCGCGACCGATCATCACCTCCTCGGCCGCCGCCGGCATGCCGGTCAGGCCGAGCACGAGCGACACGAGCCCCTCGCTCATCACGCCGCCGCGCGAGAGCTCCAGCACCTCCTCGTGGGCGAGGATCGGCTTGTCGAACATGCGGCAGTATTCGAAGGCCCGCCGCATCAGTTCGGCGTCGTAGACCGGTGCGCCGTCGTCGCTGAACGCCACGGCGCCGGCCTCCACCAGCCTGCCGATCTCCGCCAGTTCCTTGCCCTCGCGGTTCCGGCTCACGCAGCCTACCACGAACACGTTGCAGGTGTCGGCACGGGCCGCCTTTTGGCGGATGAACTCGACCGCCGCCTGGGTGTCGATCGGCGGCTCCGTGTTCGGAATGCAGGCGACGCTCGTGAACCCTCCGGCCAGTGCGGCCCGGGTGCCGGTCTCGATCGTCTCGTCCTCCTCGCGGCCGGGCTCGCGGAGGTGCACGTGCATGTCGATGAGCCCCGGGCAGACGACCATTCCGGTGGCGTCGATGACCTCGTCGGCGGCGTGCTCGCCGCGGCCGATCGCGGCCACGCGGCCGTCGCGGACCAGCACGTCGTCGATGCGGTCGATGCCCTGCGCAGGATCGACCACCCGGCCGCCGCGGATGAGCAGTGTTCCTGTCGGTGTTTCCACTGGAGTTCCCATCAGTTGCTCCTCCCGCCACGGCTCGATTCGGCGGCGTCGTTCTTGCTGCCCGGCTCGCGCGGCCCGCACGTGAGCCAGAGCACGCCCATCCGGACGGCCAGCCCGTTGGTCACCTGGTCGAGGATCAGTGACTGCCGGCAGTCGGCCACCTCCGCCGTCATCTCGACGCCGCGGTTGATCGGTCCGGGGGCGAGGATGACCAGGTCAGGCCGGGCGCGGGTGAGCCGGTCGCGGGTCATCGCGTAGAGATGGGCGTATTCCCGCACGGAGGGAAAGGGCCGCATGTTCTGCCGCTCGAACTGGATTCGCAGGAGATTGAGGACGTCGCACCGCGGCACGATCGCGTCGAGATCGTGCGAGACCTCCACCCCCAACTCCCGCCACCGCTCCGAGACGAGCGTGGGAGGACCGCAGAGGATGACCTTCGCGCCGAGCTTGAGCAGTCCCCAGAGGTTTGAACGCGCCGTGCGGCTGTGGGCGATGTCGCCCACGAGGCCGACCGTCACGCCCTGCAGGTCGCCGAGCCGTTCGCGGATCGAAAAGATGTCGAGCAGCCCCTGGGTCGGATGCTCGTGCGGGCCGTCGCCCGCGTTGATCACGCCCACGTCGAGATGCTGGGCCAGCAGGTGCGGCGTGCCCGGGGTGCTGTGCCGCACGACGACGGCATCGATGCCCATCGCCTCGAGATTGCGGGCGGTGTCGATGAACGACTCGCCTTTCGACAGGCTGCTCGTCGAGGCGGAAAAGTCGACGACGTCCGCGCCCAGACGGCGGGCGGCCAGCGAGAAGCTCGTCCGCGTGCGGGTGGAGTTCTCGAAGAACAGGTTCACGACCGTCGAGCCGGTGAGCACCGACAGTTTGCGGCGGCAGCCGTCGGTGGCCTCCTTGAAGAGCGCGGCCGTGTCCAGCAGGAGCCGGATCTCGTCGGCCGTCAATCGCTCCAGGTCGAGCAGGTGGCGATGATGCCAGCCGGCGGGCACCCGCTCGGACTGAAGGGTTGCTGGAATCATGGGGGAGATGGGTGGTCTAGAGGGCGGCGGCGACAGATTACTCCGGCCAAAGTCGGCGGAGTGTAGCAGTTCGCTCGATTCTCTGCCGCCGCCACCGCCTCCCCTGCCCCCCGTCCGGGGAGCGCGCCTCACGGCGATTTCAAGTTGGCGGCTTGGCCTTGTCCCGGAAAGTAGAAAATTTTTACTCTCCCGCCGCTCCCCACTGTCCGTTCGGGGCCGCACAGAGATCAGTTTCAGCGAAGCGGGATCGAGCCCGAGAGGCGGAATGTGACCATCAGAACACGCACCATGACGACCGACACCGCTCCCACGTCAGGTTGCCGGCTGCTGCTGGCCGCTGCGATCGTCGTCGCTGCATCCTCGGGCTGCACCTCGGTGATTGGCTCCGCCTACCTTCGCGAGGCCTGGCTCGACGCGGTGGAACATGCCGCCGAAGCGACACCCCGGCCGAAGGACGGCGACAAGTCGACCGCCGACGATGCCGATTCACTGCCGGCGAACGACGACGCAGGAGCCGGGCAGGACGATATCGAAACCGCATCCCAATCACAGGCATCATGGTCGCCGGCCACGCTCGACGAGGCGGTGGCCGAGGCCGATCAGCGACTGTCGCGGTCGGGAGGCCTGACCGAGGCCGCCCGCGGCACGTTGGTCACCATGCTCGAAGCCACTCCCCGCCAGGATTGGCCGGTCGTCATCGAGGAGTTCACGCTCGCGCTCGCCTCCGTTCAGGGCGAGGGATCCAAGGCCGCCGATCCCGGCACGCCTTCGCCCGACACCGCCCCCGCGCCGATCGCGGAACCGGTCGCGCCGCTCCCCCCCGCCGCCCCCGCGCCGGCTGCAGCCCCCGAGCCTCCGCGGCCCCTCACCCACGTGCAGCCGGCGCAGCCCACGCCGGGAAGGGCCGAGCCGGCGCCGCCCGCCTTCGCCATTCGCAATGCCTGCTTCGCCTCACGGGTGCGGGCCTGGGGCGTCGTCGATCGCTTCGAGACCGCGGAGTTTTCCCCCGGCCAGGAAGTGATCGTCTATTTCGAGCTCGACCAGCTCTCCGCGCGGCAATCGACCGATGGCCACACCACCCGCATCGACACGGCGCTGCAGCTGGTCGATGCCGACGGCCGCCGGATCCACGAATGGACGTTCGAGCCGCTGGAGGAAACCTGCGAGAGCCGCCGGCACGACTACTTCGCCAGGTATCTCGTAACGCTGCCCGACGCGTTGCCGGCCGGATCGTCGCGGCTCGAAATCGTGGTCAGCGACACGCTCGCCGGACGCACGGCCCACGCCACGCTGCCGCTGGCCCTCGCGGGTCGATGAGCCGTCAGGGCGCCGGGAGTTGCTGGACGGGAGCGGCCGGGGCGGCAGGCTGAGGCTGATTGGCGGGAAGCGGCTTGAGTTCGCTCGCCGCCTCGTCGGCCCCGATGACGGCGGGCGCGTCGGCCTCGGGCGGAAACTGTTCGAGCTGCAACAGGCTCGCGATCGTCACGGCGCCGTTCCAGCGATCGGCCTGCGACTCGACGAACGCGAGCTCGGTCTCGGTGAGGATCCGCTGCGCCTGCAGCAGGCTTAAAAAAGTCACCTCGCCCCGCGCGTAGAGCGTCTGCGTCAGCTGCACGGTCTCCCGGGCCTTCGGCAGGATGTATTGCTCGTACCACTCGACGAGCCGCTGCGACGTGCGGTAAGCGGCGATCGCCTGGGCGGTCTGCGTGGCGAGGTCGAGTTCGACGGTGCGGAGGTTCGCCCGCGAGGAGGCGATGTCGGCCCGCGCCGAGCGGATGTTGCCCTGGTTGCGGTCGAAGAGCGGCACGGCCATCATCACCTGCACGAGCCCCTGGTCCATCGCGGGGATGCCGACCTGCCGCTGGTAGCCGCCCATGAGGTTGATGTTCGGGATCGGCTGCACGACGGCCCGTTCAAGGGCCCACTGGGCGCGGGCGATGTCTGACTCGATCACGCGGGGCCTGGCATTGGAACGGGCCACCGCCTCCTGCAGCGTCTTCAGATCGAAATTCGGCAGCCGTCGGAAGATGTCACCTTCGATCGTGCCCACGTCGGCCCGCGGCAGGCCGACGGCGGCGGCCAACTGCCGCCTGCCCGTTTCGATGTAGATCGAGGCATTGAGCAGGCGGACCTCGGCCCGATCCCGCTCGATGCTCCAGAACAGCACTTCCGCCTTCGTGCCTTCCCCGGCCTCGGCCAATTGCCGGCCGATCTCGAACGAGCGTTTGGCGATGTCCAAAAGCAGCCGGTAGATCTCCACGCGGCGCTGCGACACGAGCAGCGCGTAAAAACTCTGCCGCACCTCCGTGAGCACGTCGTAGCGGGTGCGGATCAGTTCGTATTCCGCCATCTGCACCTCCCGCAGGGCGGCCTGCTGGGAGAGCCGGAGCTTGCCGGCGGTGACGAGATCCTGCGCGACCGTGCCGCTCCACTGGCTCTGGTCGCCGGCGATCTGCGGCGAGAAGCCGGCCACGACGGGATTGGGATAGAGCCGGGCCTGCACCGCCTTGCCGCGGGCCGCCTCCACGGCGGCCTGCGCAGTCCGCAGCCTGGGATGGTTTTGCATCGCCAGGGTCACGAACTCGTCGAGCGATTTGGGCGAGGGACCGTGGGCGGCGTCCTGCGCGGCCGCATCGACGAGCGGCGGCACGGTGGCGTTCTCGGGCATGCTGCCGAGCGGCACGCCGGCCTCCGGCAGGCGGAGGGAGCGATTCGCCTGCGACCAGTCTTCACCGTGGCAGGCGTGCGGCACGCAGAGACTCCCGGCGAAGGCCGCGCAGAGGACGGCCACGAATGGCGCCGCGGCGACCGGCCCAGCCGCACGATGGCGGGCGAAGCGACCCAAAAGTGGAATTCGTGGTGGGAGCGATGTCGGCATGGTGTGATCTCGAGGCGGTTCCGCCATCCGGAACATTCGGCAGACTCGAGCCGACCGCTTCAGCCGGAATAGACGGTACAGCCCGATTGACGGTCGGCCCTCTCGCAGCACGGCGAAAATAGGTACCCTAGGGCAATTACACCCCCAGCCGGCTACCCCTCTTCTCCCGTGCCTATCCTTCGCGCCGAACACCTGCAGAAGACGTTTGGGGGCACGGCCGCCGGGGCCGCGAGTGTCGCCGCCCTGAACGGCGTCGATCTTGCCGTCGAACAGGGGGAATTCGTGGCGATCACCGGGGCGTCGGGCTCCGGCAAGAGCACGCTTCTCCACCTGCTCGGCGGCATCACGCGGCCCACGGCGGGACATGTCCTGCTTGAGGGGGTCGATCTCGCGTCGCTCGACGACGATGCGCTCGCCCGCGTCCGCCGGCGGCGGATCGGATTCGTCTTCCAGCGATACAACCTGCTCCCCGAGCTCACGCTCGTCGAAAACGTCGCCCTGCCGCTCGTGCTCGACGGGAAGCCGGAACAAACGGCGGAGGCGGCCGCCCGCCGGGCCCTGGCGACGGTCGGCCTGGCCCATCGGGCCGGGCACCGGCCCGACGAACTCTCCGGGGGCGAGCAGCAGCGGGGGGCGATCGCCCGGGCGCTCGTCGCCGAGCCGGCGATCGTGCTGGCGGACGAGCCGACCGGAGCCCTCGACTCGGCCAACTCCCGGCGGGTGATCGACCTGCTCAGGCAGCTGGTCACGGACCGCCGGCAGACGGTGATCCTCGTCACGCATGATCCCGGCATCGCCGCCTCCGCCGGCCGCACGATCCGCATGCGGGACGGCAGCATCGAGGCGGACGAGCGCAACGGCACGGCCCCGCGGCCGACCGGAGCGGCGTACCCATGACCACCGCCAAGCTCCTGCGCAGGCAGTGGCGGAAGCGGCCCGGGCGGGCGCTGGCCACGGTGGCGAGCGTGGCCGTGGCCGTGGCGGCCGTGGTCGCCACCTGGGTGGCGGCCGATGCCTCGCGGGCCGGCTATCGGCGGCTCGCCGAGACCGTCGAGGGCGTTCCCTCGATCGACATCTCCGCCCGGGGCGGGGGCCGTTTCGAAGCCACCTCCCTGCCCCGGCTGGTGGATATTCCCGGCGTGCGGGCCGTGGTGCCGCTCTTTTTCCGGCCGACCCTGCTGCGGGTCGGCGAGAAACGGGTCCGGGAGATCGCCGTGGGCGTCGATGCGGCGGCGCTCGTCGCGGCCGGACTGCTCACGCTCGAGGCGGGCGTGCCGTGCGAGGCGGCCGACGAAATTATCCTCGATGCGGCGCTGGCGGAGGGGCTCGGCAAGGGGGTTGGCGATGAGGTGATCATGCTGGCCCGCCGGGGCGTGCGGCGGATGACGGTCGTCGGCGTCGCGAAGAGCCAATCGCTCAAATGGTTCGCCGAGGGGGCCGGCGTGGTGGTCGGCATCCGGCCGCTCGAGTCGATGTCGAACGCCTTCGGGCTCGTGGACCGTGTCCGCATCGTGCTCGCCGCGGACGCGTCGCGGCCGGCGGTGCTCGAGGCGGCGGGCAAGCGGCTGCCGGCGGGGCTCGCCGCGGAGGTGCCGGCCGGGCGGGCGGGGATGGCGGAAGACGTGCTCCATTCGGCGAACCTCGGGCTCGACTTCGTCACGGGGCTCACGGTGGCGATGGCCTTCTTTCTCGTGGGCAACGCGATGCTTATGAACGTCACGGAGCGGCGGCGGTCGTTCGCGCTGTTGCGTGTGCTCGGAGCCACCGGCCGGCAGGTGCGCCGACTCGTGACGCTGGAAGCGGCCCTGCTCGGG
>JBJTSM010000263.1:0-2144 GCA_046076685.1 Planctomycetia bacterium
ATTCGCCTTCGCCGCCAGCGTGAGGAAGATCGTCGCACGCGGAGACGCTCCATAGCGCAGCATGCCGTCGAGTTTGAGCTTTGCAGCTGCAGGATCGCGGGTCGCCCACACGATGTTGACGATGTAATCTTTCACCCGGTCGTCCACATAAATGTCATTCACGACTCCACGCGCCCGAATGATCTCTTCGGGACCGACCACCGCCTCCACACCGAGGCGGGGCGACGAGGTGGCCATGGCATCGAGGATGGACCGCTCCTCCTCGCGTGTCGGATAACCCACATGCACCTTGAGCATGAAACGGTCGAGCTGCGCCTCGGGAAGTTGATAGGTGCCCTCCTGCTCGATTGGGTTCTGCGTGGCCAAAACCAGAAAAGGATCCGGGAGTTTGAAGGTCTGCTCCCCGATCGTGACTTGGCGCTCCTGCATGGCCTCCAACAAGGCGCTCTGCACTTTCGCCGGCGCGCGGTTGATTTCATCCGCCAGGATCAGGTTGGAAAAAATCGGCCCCAACTTTGTGCTGAACTCCCCGTCGCGCGGATTGTAGATCAGCGTGCCGATGAGATCCGCCGGAAGCAGATCGGGAGTGAATTGAAGGCGTTGAAAGCCCGTGCGGATCGAGTTCGCCAGCGTGCGCACCGTCAGCGTCTTCGCCAGTCCCGGCACACCCTCGAGGAGGACATGGCCATTCGAGAGAAGGCCGATGAGAAGGCGGTGGACGAGGACTTTTTGCCCCACCACCACGCGGGAGACTTCATTGACCAGGGGTTCCACCCACTGGCGGTTTTCTTGAACTTGCTGGGTTAATTCGGAGGTATTGATGCTCATGGAAAAAATCGGAATCGGGATTTTTGCGGTTGCGAGGGTTTGTGACAAGCCGCCCGTGGCGTTTGTTCAAAAAAGAACATCACCGAATCCTCCGAGCCTACCGCACCAGATAGGGCCCAACATCGAAGTTGTCGCCCACCTTCACCGCCTCGTAGCGATCCTTGTCGTTCAACCAAACCGTGTAGGTTTTCTTCGTCCCGTCCTTTTGCAGCACCTCCACCGTGATCACATAATCCCCCGCCACATTGTCCGTCCTCACCTCGCCGCCCTTGTGGATCGTGATCTGCTTCTCCGGCTCCTCCATCGGCTTGAAATTCTTAGCCACAACCGTGCCGGTCATCTTCGCATCAGTAATTCCCGACCCCATTTGCCAGACAGCAAAAACAATGAACGCAAAAATCAACAACCCAAACCCCACCACTTTGATCCAAATCGAAACCGGGGTCTTTGGCTTGAAAACAGGAGGCGACGCTTTTTTCACTCCCGCAAACTATCACAGCTTCCCATGCGGCCAAGTGGAGTTTTTAAAACCCAAACGCGCCGCCAGCAAACGCGCCAAATTTTTTCCCCGCGATAAATCCTTGCGTCCCGAAAACCATCGTCATATTTTCGCCATCCCCTTCACGGCTGGATAGCTCAGTTGGTAGAGCAGAGGACTGAAAATCCTCGTGTCCCCGGTTCGATTCCGGGTCCAGCCACTTCCCCAGTGTTTATGCGGCTCCAAGGGTTTTGAGAGCCTAGAAATTGCAAAAGTCATAACGGTGAGTCATAACGCGTCCGCTGTTGTAAGCTTGTGATGTGAAGACATGTGCGAATCGTTATCTCCCTCGATCATGAAAGAGGAATTCCTGCACACGGTTTTTGATTTTTCTGCGCAGCCAGGCATCCAGGATTTCTGGGTCGTCACAGCCTGCAATCCTGATTCCCAAATCCACACGGGGTCATTCAACAAAGCGGCCGATGAAAAGTTGGAGCAGCTTTTAAAAGATGAGGGCTTGATCCATTTTCGAGTGACCGGTGGCTCACCTGACGGACTCCATTCCGAGCCTGGTTGGGGAATTGTATGTGATGAACAAACGGCAATGCGGTTGTGTGCAGAATTCCAGCAGGACGCCGTTTTTCATTTTTCAGGAGATCGCATCACATTAGTGAGTCGCGACGGCCAAAGCCGCATCCAGCTTGAAGGGACAGTGCAGACGCGCATGTCCAAATTCCGCTGAAGACAAAATTTTCGTGTGTCATAGGGGTTGGTTTTCCCAAAAAAATCTGATAGATTATTTGAACGATTGGGCGACCTTTCGCCTCTCACTTACCAT
>JBJTSM010000264.1:0-4534 GCA_046076685.1 Planctomycetia bacterium
CAGGTTTTGCGCGTCGGTGGGCGTGGCCGAGAAGTCGGTGAGCTGGTTGTTCAGCAGGAAACCGCCCTTGGTCGTGGGCTGGTCCCGATGGCGGAGGCCGAGTTTGGCGTAGTTGAGGATCGTCGTCAGCGCATTGTTGAACTCGTGGGTCGTCGTGCCGAGGAGTTCACCGAGTCCGGCGAGTTTGCGGGCCTCGAGGATCTGGCGCCGGAGTTCGGCCACCTCGGCTGCATGTCGCAGGCGGGCGATCTCCAACTGGCGGTGCAGGGCGGTGGCCTCGTCGATGCGGCCGGTGCTCGCCATGGGCTGCTGCACCGGGCCGGCCGACGACCGTTCGAACGGCCCGGCACCACCGGCTCCAGAGGATTGGTCTGTCAGATGCACGATCCCTCCCCGCCACAGGCCACCCCCAGCCGCGGCACCGACCACCTTGCAATTTCGCCAGCGTATGCCCCAACCGCCCAGACTCCTGGAAAGTCAGAGACGGGGCAATCGGGCGTCTTTACCACGCTTCTCATCCCAAACTCTTTCCGGGCATGCACTTGCGCGGCCTCGTGGCATATCGACGTTCTTGCACGGGCGTCGGTAGAATTGTGAGGTGGCACCTTTTGGACGACTCGACCGTTCAAGTTTTGGCAAGTCCGCCGATCTCTCGCACCTTTCCCGGGCGACCGTCAACCGGTCGATGTGGAGTTTTCCCATGACACGAAGCACGTTCGCAACGATCCAGGCAGCCAGCCAACCAGTTCCCGCCGCGCGGGAGCGCCGGTGGCATGGGGCTTCGCCGGCGGCCGGCCGGCCCGGCATGACGCTCGTGGAACTGCTGGTGGTGATCGCCATCATCGGCATGCTGGTCGGGCTGCTCCTGCCCGCGGTCCAGTCGGCCCGCGAGGCGGCCCGAAGGACCAGCTGCAAGTCGAATCTCAAGCAGGCCGGGATCGCGATCAACGTCTACCTCGACCGCATGAAGACCGCGAAGTTCCCGGTGGCGGCGCAGCTGCCGAGTGCGGAGCCTGGGTTTTACGACCCAGCCAACAACCGGCCGCTGCTCCCCAGCATCGCCGCGGTGCTCGCCCCCTACACGGAAGACAACCGCGAGGTGTTTCGCTGTCCCTCTGACAATGTCTATTTCCAGCGCGATCCGAACTCGCAGATCGCGAAGGACGCGAAGGATAAGCTCGACCTCATACTGAACGAAAATGAAAAGCCTGACGAATACAAGGCCGCGAACCTGAGACTCGAGGGCACTAGCTACGAATACCCGCAGCGCCGCCTCACCATCACCGACGCCACGACCGGCAAGCTCCGCGGCCGCACCCGCGAGGAGGCGGGCCAGAGCCGCAGCGGGCAGGCGGTGTCGACCTCGAAGCTCTGGATCCTCTATGAATTCCAGCCGTTTCATGCGACGGGCTGGGCGGCGTTCCTGGGCACCGACGAAACAGACGCAAACGACGCCTTCAGCGGCTGGCAGGCTCCCGAGGGGGCCCGCAACTTTCTCTACCTGGACGGCCACGTCGACAACCTATGATGATTTCCACGCGGCAGCACCTTGAGGCTTGACCATGAGTTCGGCATCGATGCGGTCCACCGGCTTTGCCACGGACGAAGATTCGTCGTCAAAGCGGCGGGCCATCCGCTGGCTCCTCGTCCTGCTCGCCGTGGCGCTGCTGGCGTTGCTCATCGCCTGGCTGCTCGGCTACGTGCGTCTGTGGACCGATCCGCGGATCGTCGAGATCCAGAAACTGCAGGCGGAGGCCCAGAAGCAGTTCGCGGCCAACGGCGGACCGCAGACACTCGACGAGGCCAACGCCGCGGTGGCGGCCATGGCGCAGATTCGCGAAAAGATCGAGGCGCTGCCCGAGAGCATGCAACGGGAGGCGGGCCGGCGCGGAGGCAATGTCTTCCGCGCCACGATGCGGACCCGCATCGACGCCTACTTCTCGCTGCCGCCCGAGAAGCGGCAGGCTGAACTCGACCGGCAGATCAAGCAGGAGGAGCTGTTTCGGAAGGCCTGGGAGGCGTCGCGCCCAGCCGGCGGGCGGCCGGGCGGCGGCGTGGCCAGTGCGGCTGCTGGGAATGGCGGTGCCGGTGCGGCTCCGGGGACGGGAGCCGGCGGCGGCCCGGGCGGCGCAGGGGGAGGCCCTGGCGGTGGCGATGGTGGCGGTCGTGGCGGGCCCGGAGGCCGGGGCTTCGGCGGACCGCCCCGCAACGGCACCGAGGAAGATCGCAACCGCTGGCGGAAGAACATGATCGACAGCACCACGCCCGAGCAGCGGGCCAAATACGTCGAATACCGCCGGGCCATGGAAGCCCGAAGAGAGCAGCTCGGCATGAAGCCGGCCGGCCCCCGGTGACCGGCTTTCGTCTCTGATGCGTCTCTCTGCCCCTTCTTTGGGATCATGGAAGACACACTCGGTCTGCTCGAAGAAGCGTTGCAGCTGGCCCGTGACGTGGGGCATCACGTCCGCGAGGAGCTGCTCGGCGACCTACCGGGCGGCCCGTGCGTGATCGGCGGCAGGCCGACCATCATTCTCAACATGGAGCGGCCGGCGGCCGAGCGGCTCGCCATGCTGCTCGATGTGCTCGCCCGCGATCCGGCCGTCGCGGCGCAGCCCGTCAGCCGCCTGCTCGCATCGCGGCTCGCGGCGGCGGCCGGCTGACAGGCCTGTGATAGGACGGCCTTGGCTGGCCGGCTGGCCTGCGAGTTCGTGCGGAATGGCGGCCTCGGGAAACTGCTCGAGGTGCGGGGGGTGAACTACAGGAATGCCAAGGCGTCTCCTTCTCCACTGCCTCCCGCCGAACCCGTGCCGGCGGGCCTCGACTGGAACCAGTGGCTCAATCAGGCGGCCGATCGCCCGTTCCACACGTCATGGATGAATTGGATGGCCTGGCATGATTTCAGCGGCGGCACGATGACCAACTGGGGGGCCCACGGCATCGACCAGATCCAGTGGGCCCTGGGGGCCGACGACACGGGGCCCGTCGAGATCAAGCCGCTCACCGAGGGGCCCGACGGCCAGGTGGCGATGACCTATGCCAGCGGCGTCGTCGTGAATTTCATCCTCGACAAGGGACCGATGGGAGGCGGCGTGTTCATCGGCGAAAAAGGCAAGCTCGAGATCAATCGCAACAAGATCACGAGCAATCCGCCGGAGTTGGCCGCAAAAATCCTCGAAAAGCTCGACGTCGAAGAGGAGGAGCGGAAGTGGAGCGACCAGACGGCGCTGTGGCAGGCCCGCGAGCACCTGCAGAACTGGCTCGATTGCATCCGGTCGCGGGAGAAGCCCGTCGCCGACGTCGAGATCGGCCACCGGTCCATCACGGTCTGCCACCTCGCCAACATCGCCCGGCAGACGGGCCGGTCGCTCCGCTGGGATGCGGCGAAGGAGCAATTCATCGACGATCCTTCCGCCGATGCCCTGCTCGTCCGCGAACGCCGCAAGGGATTCGAACTGCCGACCTGAGAAACCGATGAAGCAATCTCGCATCCCCCACACCGACTCGATCGCCGAACTCGCGGCCTTCTGGTCGACCCACGACGTCACCGACTTCGAGGACGAACTCGAAGTCGTCACGGATCAGGTCTTTGCCAGGCGGGCGGAACAATCGAGGCCGGGACCGACGAGTGGAAAAGATCTCCTTTTGCAGCTCGACCCCGAGGAGGCGGTGACCGTGAGCGACGCCGCCCGCGCGAGGGGAATCGACGAGGCCGCGGTCGTGCGCGAGTGGATTCGGGAGCACGCCCCGAAGGCGGCGGGGTAATCCGATCTGCTGCGGCCCGCCGCGACATCCGCACCCGCTCGCCATCAGGCATCCGCGTGAGACAGCGCGGCAAGCAGCTTTCGCGTGCGCGGGCCCGGCAGGGCTCCCGGGTGCATGGCACTCGGGATGAACGCGAAGCCCAGCCCCCGCTCCGGATCCGCAAACCCGATCGCCCCGCCCGCGCCGGGATGGCCGAAGGCGGTGGGGGAGGGGCCGTACAGGCCGTGATCGTTGGTCATGAAGCCCGCGCCAAAACTCGTCGGCTCGAGGAGGACGCGGTCGAGGCCGCTACTCAGGGTCGTCCTCATCGAGGCCCGCGTTTGTTCGCGCAAGAACGGCGAACGGCCATCGGCGAGAATCGAATAGAAGCGGGCGAGCGCATCGGCCGTGCCGATCGCGCCGAGCGACGGCAGCGACGCCGCGCGGAGTGCGGGCGTGTTCATCACGGCCGGCGTGAGGATGCCGCCCGGCTCGCTCAGGGCGCGCCTGGTGAGCGACGAAGCATCCGCGAAGGCCTTCGCGAACGGGCCCGGTGCCGGTGGTGACTTGGGGGCGATGACCGTCGCCGCCGAATCGACCTTGTCGGCGGGAAGCCCGAACCAGAGATCGAGCCCGAGCGGGCCACGGAACACGCGCTCCCAGCAGGCCGCCAGCGGCTCGCCCGCCACCCGCCGCACGATCTCGTCGAGCAGGAAGCCGAAGGTGCGGGCGCCGTAGCCGTGGCCGCCATCGACCGGCCAGTTCGGCGGCTGCTCCGCGAGCGCGGCGGCCA
>JBJTSM010000265.1:0-9304 GCA_046076685.1 Planctomycetia bacterium
GGCCCAGGCCGAGCAGGCTCTCCGAGTGTCCCACGAAGAGGTGGCCGCCGGGAGCCAACTGCTCGTAGAGCCGCTCGACGAGCAGCCGCCGCGACTCCACGTCGAAGTAGATCATGACATTGCGACAGAAGATCACGTCCACGCCCCGGGGCACGGGATAGCTCTCCTGAAACAGGTTTACATACTCGGTCGTCACGTGCCGACGGAGTTCGGGCTTGACCCGGTAAAACCCCTCGCGTTCGCCGATGCCCTGCTGGAAATGTCGGGCAAGCAGGGCGGGATCGGGCAGGTTGACCTTGTCGGATTCGTAGATGCCCAGGCGACAGGCCTTGAGCATCCGCCGGGAGATGTCCGACGCATGCACCCGCCAGGCAAGGCCGGGCTTCACACGGCAGAACTCGGCCAGCACGATGGCCAGCGAGTAGGCCTCCTCGCCCGAGGCCGCCGCCGCGCACCAGACCTGCATGGCCCGGCCGGCCGCGAGCGCCCGGTCGGCCACCAACGGCAGCACGCGCTGAGACAGGATGTCGAAATGGGCCGGCTCGCGGAAGAATTGCGTGTGGTTGGTCGAGATCAGGTCGACCAGCGCGCTGATCTCGTCCTCCCCGCCGGCCTGCAGCAGTTCGCAGTATTGCTCGTAGCTGCCACAGCCGAGCGACTGCAGCCGCCGCCCCAGCCGGCCGGCGACGAGCGCCTGCTTGTCGGCCCCCAGCCGGATCCGGCTCCGCCGGTAGACTAGGTCCGCGAGAAACGCATACGCGGCCGGTGAGAGCGGCGGTTCGGGCAGGGGAAACATCGTCAGAAGTTCTTGAAGTTCCTGTCTTCGTCGTCGCGCGGCAGCCCGGCGTCGCCCGGCATCGGAATCTGCACGGTCGCCGGTGCCGGCAGCGGCTGTCGGGCTGGAGCGGGCTTCTGCAGCGCGATCGACGCAACGCGAGGCGCGGGCTTACCCGGAGCCTTGATCGTAGCACTTCCGGCCACGTCGAAGCGGGGCAGGGGAGCGGCCTGCGGGCGGCCGCCGCCGGCCGTCACGAGCGAGCGGAGATACTCCACCGTCTCCTGCATCAGGTGGGCCTGGCTGTTGAGTTCGGCCGCGGCGCTCGAGCTCTCCTCGGCCCGGGCGGCGTTGCCGCGGGTCACTCCGTCCATCTGGTTCATCGCCAGGCCGATCTGCTTGATGCCGTGCGTCTGCTCGCGGGCGGCGGTGGCGATCTCGGCCACCAGGCTGTCGGCGGCCGTCACCTTCTCGGCGATCTCCCCGAGCGACTCGCCCACGCGGCCGCAGCTGGCCGAGCCGTGCCGGCTGTTGGCGATCGCCGCATCGATCTTCTCGGCCGTCTCGCGGGCGGCGGCGGCGCTCCGCTGGGCGAGCGATCGCACCTCGTCGGCCACGACGGCGAAGCCGGCCCCGGCCTCGCCGGCACGCGCCGCCTCGACCGCAGCGTTGAGGGCGAGGATGTTGGTCTGAAACGCGATCTCGTCGATGTTCTTCACGATCTTGGCCACCTCCGCGCTCGACACCTCGATGGCCCGCATCGCCTCGTTCATCTCCACCATCGTCCGAGCGCCGGTCTCGGCGGCCGACCGGGCCTGGGTGGCGAGATCCTTCGCCCGCGACGCGTTGTCGGCGGTGCTACGGATCATCGTCGACATCTGCTCGAGCGCCGCGCTCGTCTGCGCGACCGACGAGCCCTGCTCGCTGCACCCCGCGGCCAGCGCCTGGCTCACGCTCGACAATTGTCCCGCGGCGGTGGCCGTCTGCGTGGCGTTGCTCTCGAGCGAGTCCGACACGGTCCGCAGCGCCCGGCTCGTCGAGCGGATGATGCCGCCGGCCAGCAGGCTCGCCAGGAAGAGCCCCAGGCCGAGGGCGGAGCCGATCGAAAGGTAGCCCATCCGCACCGTCCGCCGGGCGGAATCGGCCTGCTGCCCGGCGACGTCGGCGTTGTATTCGATCGCGGCGTTGAACCTGTCGAGACACGACTGGTCGGCAGGATCCATGCGGTCACGCATGATCTCGCGGGCCCCGTCGAGATCCCCCTCGCCGACCCGCACGAGCACGTCGGTGGCCGCGGCGAGAAAGGTGTCGCGGGAGAGGGAGGCGGTCCGAAAGATTCCCCGCTCCTGCTCGCCGAGCAGCAGCGGCCCATACTCGGCACAGAGCTTTTTTCCTTCAGCGGCGGCGGCGTCGAACCGGGACCGCACCGCGGCCACGGCAGTGGGGTCGTTGGCCGCATCGATGACAGCCTGCCGGATGACGCGTCGGCCCGCGATGTTGGTCTGGATGATGCGGTTGAGCTTGACCACCGAGGGGACGACGTTGTTCGACAACACCTCACTGTCCCGATTGATCGTGACGACCAGCCACAGGCTCAAGACACCGAGCAGCGTCATGAGCAGGAAGAGCGTGAGAAAACCGGCGGCGATGCGGCGGGGAACGGTCCAGGTGCTCATGGGATTGCTTCTGGCTGGATGAAACGGGCTCGAGGGAACGACGCAGGAAAAAGGAGAGAACAGAGAAGGAGGGCTCATGACGGGGTGGATGACGCGACGCCCGAAACGCCCTCGATCGGCGTGGACTCGGAGGCTGCGATGGCATCGAGGTCGATCAGCGACTTGACGGCGTCGCCCTGCCGGGCCATCCCGGTGATGAACCGCGTGTCGATCGCGCCGCCGAAATCGGGCGTGGGCTGGATGTCCGCGGCGGAGAAGTTCGCCACCTCCTCGACGCCGTCGACGATCACGCCGTAGGGCCTTGTGCCGGTGCCGACGGTGGCGGCCACCTGCGCGACCACGATGCAGGTGCGGTCGTGATCCTGTCCGGCCGACAGGCCGAATCGCGTCCGGAGGTCGACGACGGGAATCACCTTGCCGCGGAGGTTGATCACGCCCCGCACGTGGGCGGGCATGTTGGCCACCCGTGTGATCGGACAGAGCCGGATGATCTCCCGCACCTTGAGCACGGGAATGCCGTACGACTCGTCGCCGAGCGCGACCGTGAGATACTTGCCGGGGCTCGCGAGGACCTCCGCACGGGTCGGGGCGGGGTTCGGGGCCGCCGTGGTTTGTGTCGTGGTGCTTGTCATGTTTTTGGGCGCGGGTGACTACGCCGCCTCCGTGTGCTTCGGCTTCAATCGGACGAGTGCGTTGGTGTCGAGGATCAGCCCCACGCGGCCGTCGCCGAGGATCGCGGCCCCGGCGAAATCCTGCTGGTCGCGAAACGTCTCCCCGAGGCTCTTGATCACCACCTCCTGCTTGCCGACGAGATCGTCGACGAGCACGCAGCGGCAGTCCTGCCCGGCCTCGAGCACCATCACGATCCCGTGGGCCGGATCGGCCACGCCGCCGGCAATCCCCAGGTGCTCGGCCAGTCGCAAGAGCGGCGTGAGCGTGCCGCGGACGCTCACCATCTCGCCGCGGCCCTGCACCCGGGAGATCGTCTGCGGCAGGGGGCGGAACGATTCCCGCACCGACACCGTCGGCACGACGAACCGCTGATCGCCGACCTTCACGAGCAGCCCCTCGATGATCGCGAGGGTGAGGGGCAGCGCGATCGTGAACGTGGTGCCGCGGCCCTCGGCCGAGTCGATCTCGATCGTGCCGCGGAGCCGCTCGATGTTCCGTCTCACGACGTCCATGCCCACGCCGCGGCCGGAGAGGTCGGTGACGCGGGCCGCCAGCGAGAAGCCGGGGGCGAAGATCAGGTCGAGCACCTCGCGGTCGGAAAGCGTCTCCTGCGGATCGATCAGGCCGCGTTCGACCGCCTTGGCGCGGATGCGGGCAACGCTCAATCCGCGGCCGTCGTCGGCGATCTGGATCATCACCATGCCCCCCTTGTGGAAGGCGCGGAGGCTGATCGTGCCGCAGGGCTCCTTCCCGGCACCGGCCCGGTCGGCCGGCGGCTCGATCCCGTGATCGGCCGCATTGCGGATCATGTGGACGAGCGGATCGCCGAGCTCTTCCACCAGCGTGCGGTCGAGTTCGGTCTCCTCCCCCTCGAGCACGAGCCGTATCTCCTTGCCCACCTGGCCGGAGAGGTCGCGGACGAGACGTGCCATCTTCTGAAACGTGCCGCGGATGGGCACCATCCGCAGCGACAGGGCCGTTCGCTGCAGTTCGGTCGAGATGCCCCGCAGCTGGCCGAGGCTGCGGGCCAGCTGCTCGCTGGCCACCGACTGCACGTCGGAGTGCTGGGAGACCATCGACTGGGCGATCACCAGTTCGCCGACGAGATCGATCAGGCCGTCGAGCTTCGCCGTGTCGACCCGCACCATGCCGGCCGCGCCGGCGCCCGCGGCGACAGGCCGCGCGGGGGCAGGCTGTTCTACGGTGGCTGCGACCGGCGGCTGAGCTGCTGGCACAACCGGAACGACGACGGGCTGCGGCGGCGCGGGGGCCGGCGTCACGGCCGCGGGGACGGGCATCGCGGCCGCGGGGACCGGCATCGCAGGCGGTGGGATGACGACCGCGGGGGCCGCGACCGGCGGAGGCGGCGAGGGTGCCTGCGGCTGCGACAACAGCCGGCGGACGCCGTCGATCACGGCCTGCACCGGCAACGTGATCTGCCGACCCACGTTGGCGCCCTCGATCTGCACGGCCATCTCGTCGATGAACCGCCGGAAGATGTCGGCCCCGGCGAGGATCGCGTCGATCGCCGGCCGGTCGAGCGTGTAGCCGCCGCGGCGCGCGGCCTCGAGCAGCGATTCGAGCTCGTGGGCGAGCCGCTGGATCACCGCCAGCTTCATCACGCTGGCATTGCCCTTGAACGTGTGAAACGCGCGAAACACCGTCGCCAGCGTCTCCTGGTCCTGCGGCCGCTCCTCGAGCACGAGCACGCCCTGCTCGATGTCCTGGAGCAAATCCTGCGATTCGGAGCAGAACAGCCGCACGAGTTCGCCGTCGGCATCATCCGGCAGCACGGAGACGAGCTGCGCGGCCGCATCCTCCCCGGCAGCCGAGGCAGGGGAATGGCTCGGGGACGGCGCGCGGGCGGAGGCGTGCGGTTGAGCCGGCGCGGCCTGACTGGCCGGCGCGGCCGCTCCGCCCGTCACGGGCTCGCGGCCCCAGGCGATCACGGCCTCCTCCATCCGGGGCTGCCAGTCGTGGAGGTGCACGAGGGAATCGGAGGTGAGCGTCGCGGCCACGCCGGGGCTCGTTTCGACCCGGCCGCGGGCCTCGGCCGCGAGTGCCCGGATCGCCGGCGGGGCATGGATCGCCACGGCCTGCTCGAGTTCGGCGACCAGTCGCCGCAGATCGTCGGCCGGCTTCTGCCCGTGCGGATCCACGAAGGCAAGCTCCAGGCTGATCTGCCGCAGCAGTTTCTGGGCGAGTTCGACGGCGGCTGGTCGTTCGACGGTCATCGGTCGCTGCACGGAGAAGGCGGACTGTCCCGGGCCACGGCGGCAGCCCCGCCGGAACCCTCAATCCTAACCTCTCTTTTCCCCGCCCCTTCGCCAATCCGGAGAGCCGCCAGCCTTTTCCCGGGCCGCACGACCGGCACAGGCCGCAGCCTCGTCACGCCGCGTTCAGGCGGTCGCCAGCCCGCGGGGCTCGGTGACGGTGGTGCTGCCCACCATCGCCTCGAGGCTGCCGACCACGCCCCGCAGGCTGGCGGCCTGCGCGGTCATCTCCTCGGCGGCCACCGAGCCCTGCTCGGCCCCCGCCGCGGCCCGGTGGGTGACCTGCTCGATCTGGCCGATGGCGGCCCCGATCCGGGCCACCGCGTCGTGCTGCGCCCGGCTGCCGTCGCGGACGTCGGCCATCAGGCCGCGGACCTCCGTGGAGAGCGCCGCCAGCGTGCGGACCGATTCCGAGAGCTGCCCCATCTTCTCGTGACCGGAGCGGGTGCGGGTGATCGACTCCTCGATCAGCGTGGTGGACTCGCCGGCGGCGGCCTTGCACCGCTGCGCGAGCCGGCGGACCTCGTCGGCCACGACGGCGAAGCCCTGGCCGGCCTCGCCCGCCCGGGCGGCCTCGACCGCGGCATTGAGCGCGAGGATGTTGGTCTGGAAGGCGATCTCGTCGACGAGCTTGTTGATCTTCGAGATCCGGCCGCCGGCCGCCGCGATCTCCTCGATGGCCGCCACCATCTCGCCGAGCAGGGCGGTGGCCCCGGCAAACTCCCGCTGCTCGCGGTCCACCAGTTCGCTCGCCGCCTCGGTCCGCCGCGTGTTGTCCGTCGCGCCCGCCGCCATCTCCCGGGCGGAGGCGGCGATTTCCTCGAGCGACGCCACCTGCTCCGTCGCACCGTGGGCCAGGTGCCGGCTCGACGACGCGACTTCCTGGGCGCCTGTGGCCACATACTCCGAACTCGCGGAGAGTTCGCCGATCGTCTGCCTGAGCGCGGCGGCGTGCCGCCGGATGCCGAGCCATGCCGACACGAGCGCGACGCCCGTGAGCACGAGCCCGGCGAGGTGCAGGAGATCGCCCCAGCGGCGGTAGCGGACCGTGGCGGCCTCCGTGCGGCGATCGAGCAGGCCGATGAATTCGGAGATCGGCCGCATGATCACGGCCTTGTCGGCGTGATACTTGCCGTCGTGCATGATGCGGCGGGCCAGCTCCGCATCGGGCTCACCCTTCCGCGTGTAGCCGCCGCGGCCGTCGTCGAACTCCCCCTTCATCGCGTGCATGGCGATCGTCTCGGTCGTCACGAGCGCGTTGGAATTGTCCTCGGCCTCCTGGAGCTTGGCGAATTCCTGGGCCGTGAACCCCTGCTGCTGCATGAGCGTGCGGAGCGGCAGGGTGCGGCCGTCGGGGCGGGGCTGCTTGCCGTTGCGGACATCGAGCACCTGCCAGAACTGTTTTTCGTAGCCCGGATCGCCCGTCACGACGTAGGTGCGGGCCAGCCGCGTGAGTTCGTCGGAGCTGTGGCGGAGTTCGTCCGCGAGCCGCAGCGACTCGTGGCGGTTGGCATGGCTGCGGTTGAGATCACGCTGGTTCAGGAACGTGAGCCACGACAGGAACATCAGGCCGATGACGGGGCCGAGCGACGTGAGCAGGAGGCGTTGCGTGGTGTTCATGGAACCTGATCGTATAGACCTGAACGTGAAGACTTGGACGGGAAGGACTGGACGGGAAGGAGCCGCCCAACCCGCCAAGTCTAGTTCGGGCTTTGCGCACACCGTAAAAACAGCCGCGCATCGTCAAAACGGCCGCACAACCGGCGCAATCGACACATCCGGCGGCCGCTCAGCCGCCTGCAGCCGCTCGTCACGCGTCTCGGGCACCATCCGGCTCCCGCGGCGACCAGCGGTTTTCCATGACGTAGTCCTCGAGCGGCCCGACCTGCGCCCACTCCTCGATCTCGAGCATCGGCGCCGGATAAAAAGCCGCGACGTGCCCGATGCAGAGGATCGCCACCGGCTCGCTGTCGGCCGGCATCTGCAGCAGTTCCTTCACGAGCCCGGGCTCGAACAGCGACACCCATCCCATGCCCAGCCCCTCCGCCCGCGCGGCCAGCCAGATGTTTTGGATCGCACAGGCCACCGAGGCGAGGTCCATCTGCGGCAGCGTGCGGCGGCCGAACACGTGCCGCTCGCGATCGTCCATCAGGGCGGCGACCAGCACCTCGCCGCAGTCGAGAATCCCCTCGACTTTGAGCCGCATGAACTCGGCATTCCGCTCGCCGAGCGCCTCGGCGGTGGCGGACCGCTCGGCCTCGACGAGCGCATGGAGCCGCCCGCGAACGGCGGCGTCGGACACCCGGATGAACCGCCACGGCTGCATCAGGCCGACGCTCGGCGCGGCATGCGCGGCCTGGAGCAGCCGCCCGAGCACCGCCGGATCGACGGGGTCGGGCAGGAAGTGCCGCATGTCGCGACGCTCCGCGATCGCGCGATAGACGGCGGCCCGCTCGGCAACGGTGAATGCATGCTCGCTCAAGGCGTCGCCCTCTTCATTGTTCGGCCCGGCTCCGGGCATGGCCGTGACAACGAGGCTGCGGTTACCCGGGGCATTCTCGTCGCGGTGTATTTCGCGGCAAGGGCCGTCGCCCGCCCGCGCGAAAGCCCGCCAGATCCGCGTGGCTGGAGCGGTGGGCAGCCGGACCGCTATCATGCGGCCCGCGGTCGCGTGCGGCCGTCGCGATCCGACGGCAGACCATGAATCGTTTTTTGAAACCTCGATAAAGCCTCAGCCTCAGCCTCAGCCTCAGCCTCAGGAGCATCCCCCGTGCCAGCCAGCTCATCCCGTCGTCTCGTCGTTCATGGTGCCGCCGGCCGCATGGGGCAGCGGATCATCGCCTGCGCGGCGGCCGAGTCGGCCGGATCCGCGCCGGCCTGGCAGCTCGTGGCCGCGATCGAGCGGGCGGGCCATCCGCGGCAGGGAGACGACGCCGGTTCCCTGGCCGGCATCGCCGCCGCCGGCGTGTCCGTGAGCGAGCGGTGGTCCTGCCCGGCCGACGTGGCGATCGACTTCTCGCTGCCCGGCGCCGTGGCCGGCATCGCGGCGGCCTGCGTGCAGGCGGGCGTGCCCCTGGTCGTGGCCACCACGGGGCTCGAGGCCGCCGACCGGCGGGCGATCGACGAGGCCGCTCGCACGATCGCGGTGCTCCAGTCGCCGAGCATGAGCCTCGCCGTGAACATCGCGATGGATCTCGTCGGCCGCGCCTCGGCCCTGCTCGAGCGGGTGGGCAGCCGGGCCGACGTGGAGATCATCGAGTGCCACCATCGCCACAAGGAGGATTCCCCGAGCGGCACGGCGCTCAAGTTCGGGCAGATCGTGCAGGATGCCCTGGGACTCACCCGCGCGGCGCACGGCCGCGAGGGCCGGCCGGGTGCCCGGCCGGCCGACGAGATCGGCTACCACGCCGTCCGCGCCGGCGACAATCCGGGCGAGCACACGATCCTCTTCGGCCTCGAAGGGGAATCGCTCGCGGTGAACGTCCGGGCGACGAACCGTGACTGCTACGCCCGCGGGGCCCTCGCGGCCGCGGCGTTTCTCGTCGGCAAGCCGGCCGGCCTCTACTCGATGCGCGACGTGCTGGGTCTCGAGTAGCGATCAGCCCCAAGCGGAGCGATCAACCATAGAGATCGATCGCCTGCACGATCTCGTCGAGCCGGTTGCTCACGCTCACGGCCCGGTTCGCGAAGCTCGCCCGGCTCACGCCGCGGCTGTCGAGCACCTCGTTGAAGAGCTTTTGATCGGTGGTGTGGTAGGCCACGGTCGCGGTGGGGTCCTTCAGCTGATGGCCCGTGAGGATGCAGACCACCCGCTCGTCCCGCCCGATCACGCCTTCGGCCACGAGCTGCCGCGCACCGGCCACGCTCGCCGCACTCGCCGGCTCGCAGCCGAGGCCACCGGCCCCCAC
>JBJTSM010000266.1:0-3236 GCA_046076685.1 Planctomycetia bacterium
GTCGCGCGGGCCAACGTGCTCGCGCTCACCGCCGACCTACCGGAGGTGCAGCCGGGCAGCCTCACGAGCCCGAACATCGGCACGGACGTGGGCACGGACGTCAACGAGCTCGAGGCCAAGATCCGCTCGGCGGTCGCCGCCGCCCTGGCGCGACGGGGGGCGGCGGTGTCGCTGCCCGAGCCCGACCATGGCCCGGCCCGGCCCGGCGACCTGCGGTCAAACCTGGTCGATGCCACGCTGGCCGGCCGCGTGCTCGGCTGGCGGCCGGCCGTCGCGATCGACGAGGGGCTCGCGCTGACGGCGGAGTGGTTTGCCGCCCATGCCGCCGGGTAGCCGCGGCTTCAGTCGGCCGACAGGCCTTCCAACGTCCCGGCGGCGATCCGTGCCTGCAGGGCGGAAGACTCCATATAGAGTGGAAAGCGGTGGCTCTTGCCCACGATCGGGGCGGCATCGATCTGGACGAATTCCACGGCGCGGGGCAGCCAGCGGGCGGGCATGTTTTCGTGCCCCAGGGCCTCGATCCGCAGGCCGGGATCGATGAAGCGGAAGAATCGCAGCGCATGGTCGCTCGTGTTGTTCAAGAGCGTGAGTCGATCGATGCAGGGGATCACCCGGCGGTAGGCGCCGCCCGGGGCCAAAGCATCCTGACGCACCGCCGCCGCCACGAGCACCAGGTGGAGCCGCGCCGGCCGATCGAGCCACGGCGTGAGGTCGGACCGTCCCGATCGTTCGGCCCCCACGAGACAGTCGAGCGCCTCAAGCGCGATCAGTCCGCCGTAGCTGTAGGAGATGATCGCCACCGGCTGCTCGGGGGGCACCCTGCCGAGGAACCAGGCGAGGTAGCGGCCCTCCGACATCGTGCGTTCGTATTTGGAGCGGCTGTCCCGCAGCAGCCGTCCTTCCTGGGAACTCGGCCACGAGAAGATCACCGTGCGCACGGGCGGCCCACCCGGCTGGCACGCCCTGCTCCGGCGGGCCAGGAGCAGCCCCTGCGACTTCGCCGAGGCCGGGTCGTAGCGGTTGCCATGGATGAAGATCACGAGCGGCCGCCCGGGGCTGTCGAGCAGGCTCCCGAGATCGGACGGCTGCCAGCGGCTCGCGCCCGCGTCGTTCGTCAGCCGTTCCACGCCGAAGCCGACGTGCGCCGGCAGGCAGGCGATGTCGGGCAACCGCCGCGTGCTCACCACCCAGATGTCGTCGTCGCCGGCGGGGCAGTCGGACAAGCCGCTCGACGCGGCGATCGCCTCGTCGGCCACGGGGGCCGCGGCCGCTGATGGCTCGGGGCAGCAGGCGGCCGCCGACACGAGCAGTGCCAGAACGAACCGGATCGCAGCAGACGAACGCACGGCTGGGGACAAACCACGAAACGCTCAGCCCGAGCCGCGACGCGGCGGCTTCTCCGCGAGCTGTCCTCAAACCTAGCACGTTTTTGGCGGCTCTCGGTCGGCAGCTGCGGGCGTTTGACCGAAGTTTCGACGGAGCAACGCAGGGGTGTGATCGTGCGGGCGAGTCTGCGCCGTGCCCGCAGATCCGTTGTCGGCGGTCGTCGTCGGCACGATCGGCGCGGCGGCGGGCGGGCGACCGCAATTTTTCTTGAACGTTTTCGGTGGCTGCTCCGACCGCGTGCCGGATCGTGAGCTAGGGTTGGAACGAGGCGTCGCGAACGACGCCGCGTGTCAGCCTTCGGTAACTCCTCGACGCGACGGTGGTGAAGATGCCAATCATGTGCCGGTTCCTGTGCCTCGTGATCGCCCTCGGCAGCCTGGCTGCCGCCCCGGGCTGCAGCAGTTGTTTCGGTGGTGCGAACAGCTGCCGTCGGCCATCGTTCATGGAGTTTCGCTCGCCGTGCCTCGGCGGGGCCGCGCCCTGTGCGGCGCCTCAGGCCCAGCCCTGCCAGCCCGCCTGCGCGGCGCCGATGCACGAGCCGGCCTGTGCGCCGGCGTGCGGCTCGTGCGGCGAGGGTGGGGCGGTGATCTCGTCCCCCGCCTCGGCGCCGGTCGTGGGTGAGCCGGGCACGTTCAGCTGACAGCCGGTCGGATTCGTCCGTCCGCCCCTCCGGTGATGCGCCGCTCTTGCCGGCCAAGCGTCGGGCAAGCAGCACGCAGTGTGCCTGCTCCCGATTCGAGCGGCTCGTCACCGGCGGGGTGGGCGGCACAGGCACCTGGTCCTGCGGAACGCGAGCCGGCCCCCGGGTTGCTTGGAGCGGCGTTTCCCGCCCGTATACTCCGGGGCTCCCGTTTCCCCGCCCTGGAGCCGCCATGTTCGAGTCGCTCACCGCCTCGCTGTCGTCAGCCCTCAATTCCCTGCGGGGCCGCGGCAAGCTCACCGAAGCCAACATGCGCGAGGGGCTCGCGGGGGTGCGCACCGCCCTGCTCGAGGCCGACGTCGCCTACGACGTCGTGGAGACCTTCCTGACGCGGGTGGTGGACGACGCGGTGGGCGCGCGGGTGCTCGAGTCGCTCGACCCGGCCCAGCAGCTCGTGGGGATCGTCCACCGGGAACTCGTCAACCTGATGGGGCCGGTGGACCATTCGCTCCACCTGCAGCCGGGCAAGACCACCGTGCTCATGCTCTGCGGCCTGCAGGGCTCGGGCAAGACGACCTCCTGCGGCAAGCTGGCCAAGCGGATCAAGCAGCAGGGGCAGGGCGTGCTGCTCGTGGCGGCCGACCTGCAGCGGCCCGCGGCCATCGAGCAGCTCGCGGTGCTCGGCCGGCAGATCGCCGTGCCCGTGCACCTGCCGGAGGGCGTCACCGACCCGGTCGCCGTCTGCCGCGACGGCGTCGCCCGCGCCCGCAAGGAGGGCATCTCGGTCGTCATCCTCGACACGGCCGGCCGGCTCTCGATCGACGAGGCGCTCATGGCCGAGCTGTCGGGGATCGACCGCACCGTGGGGCCCGACCAGGTCTATCTCGTGGTCGACGCGATGACCGGCCAGGACGCGGTCCGCAGCGCCAAGGCCTTCAACGAGGCGCTCGAACTCGACGGCGTCATCATGACGAAGCTCGACGGCGACGCCCGCGGCGGGGCCGCGCTGTCGGTGAAGACCGTGACGGGCGTGCCGATCAAGTTCGTCGGCACCGGCGAGCAGATCGAGGCCCTCGAGGATTTCCATGCCGAGCGGATGGCCGGGCGGATCCTCGGCATGGGCGACGTCGTGACCCTGGTCGAGGAGGCGCAGCGGAAGTTTGATCAGGACGAGATGAAGCGGCAGGAGGAGCGGCTCCGCGCCGGCGAA
>JBJTSM010000267.1:0-3298 GCA_046076685.1 Planctomycetia bacterium
GAGAAGGCCAGCAGACCATGCTCCATCCCCGAGGCTTCGGGCGGCGCCGCCTCGAGCAGCACCGCGCCGGCGCCGTCGCCGAAGAGCGGCCAGGTCTTCACATCGTCGGGGTCGACGACGCGGGAGTTCGTGTCGGCGCCCGCCACGAGCGCCAGCCGGCTGGACCCCGCGGCCAGGAAGTTCGCGCCGGTCACAAGCGCGTAGGCGAAGCCCGCGCAGGCCGCGGTCACGTCCATCGCCGGTGCGTCGAGGCCGAGCTTCTCCTGTACGATGCAGGCCGTCGATGGAATGGACATGTCGGGTGTGAACGTGCCGAGCACGAGCAGGTCGACGCTCGCGGCGGCGGCCCCCGCCTGCGCGAGCGCCGCCCGACAGGCCGCGGCGGCCAGGTCGCTCGTCGCCACGTCAGGCGACGCATGCCGCCGCTCGTGGATGCCCGACCGGGCGACGATCCATTCCGGATCGCAGCCCAGCCGCGCCAGATCGGCGTTGGTCACCACGTTCGGTGGCACGCTGCTGCCGATGCCCGCCACCCGGAAGCCGACGGCGCGGCCGAAGCGGGAGGGCCGGGGCGAAGTGAGGATGTCCGACATCGCGGCGGCCGCCTCCGGTCAGTTCCGTGCCGACGCCGACGCCGCCTGGCGCAGGTGCCGCGGCTGGATGATGTCGGTCGCGAGGCCCAACCGCTCGAGCAGCCGAATCTCGTAGTAGGTCAGGTCGAACTCCCACCATTTGTGCTGCACG
Organism: Planctomycetia bacterium; assembly: GCA_046076685.1. Lineage (GTDB taxonomy): Bacteria > Planctomycetota > Planctomycetia > Pirellulales > UBA1268 > CAMCQY01. The sequence continues at coordinate 745 of JBJTSM010000267.1, forward strand.
CTCGCACTGGCCGGATCGTGGTGGTGGTTGTTGTGCCAGCCCTCGCCCGCCGCCACCATCGCCACGAACCAGTTGTTCCGGCTGTCTTCACCGGTCTCGTAGGTGCGGTAGCCGAAGAGATGAGACAGGGAGTTCACGCTCCAGGTCATGTGCCAGACGAGCACCGTGCGGACGAATGCGCCCCACACCAGCCAGCTGGCCCCGAGCCTGAGGCCCCGGGCCCAATCGCCGCCCGTCAGCCGGCCGACGAGCAGGCCCGCCACGGCGAAGAGGGCCGCGTGCGCGAGGTAGATCCAAAGCGCGCTCGTGGGACGCCGCTCCAGGTAGCGGAAGTAGCGGTCGGCGAGGATGTCGCGGGCGTACTTGTCGAGAAAGGCGAGCGTGCGCCGGTCGGGGGAGCGGCGGAACAGCCAGCCCACGTGCGACCAGCTCACGCCGTCGCGCGGGGTGTGGGGATCCTCCGGCTCGTCGGAGTGGACGTGATGGAGCCGGTGGGTGGCCACACTCCGGGCCGGCGTGTCTTCCAGGCAGCAGAGGGCGACCGTCGCGAGCGTACGCTCCAGCCAGAGCGGCACCTTCAGGCTCCGGTGGGTGAGAAGCCGGTGGTAGCCGAGGTTGATGCCCATGCCGAACACATGCGTGCCGACCAGCGCGATCACGACCCCCGACCAGCTGAAGCACCACGGCAGGAACGCCAAGCAGGCCAGCGCGTGCACCACGGCGATCGGGAGCAGGTATTCCCAATGCACGTTGCCCCAGCGGATGTTCCAGCCGGCCACGCCGTGGAGCAGCCCCCGAGCGGATCGCGGCACGGACGCGGATGAAGGAGCGGTCTGCATGGGAACATTCAACCCTACGGGTCCTTGGAGGGCAGGAAAGCCGCCGCCATTATCGGGCCGAGGCTTGGTTCCACAAGCGGCTGCCACCGTCGCTGGGCACCGACCGCTTTCCGCCCTCACGCACGACCGCTGCAACCCCACCATTTCCCCCCACAGCCAACCGGTGGCTTCTATGAGGTGCCGTAAGCGCGTTCGAGGCAACGGTAGCAATGGACAGGCAAACGGAAGCCGGAGGCGAAGGGGTCGGCGAAAGCTCGAGGAGCTTTGGGCCGCCCCGGCCCACGCGACGAGACTTTTGCCGCCCCGAAGCCGGCACAGCACGTCTGCCGGATGCGACTCTACTTGTCCTCCGTCGCCGGTGCCGCCCCCGAAGTTTCCGCCGCCGGCTTGGCTTCCGACTTCTGCACCATCGTGTTCCGCGTGAGATGGATCTTGGCGTACTCCTTGTCGGAGACCACGTAGTACCAGTCGGCGAAGCGGCCGTTCAGGTCCCGCACCCGCTTCTGGGCCGCCTTCACCTTGTCGTCGTACTCGTCCTGCTTCCGCCGATTCTCCCGCTCCACGCGGCGCCGATTCTCGAGCGCCACCTGTGCGGCGGCCTCCGCCTCGTCGGCCTTCTTCAGGTTCTCCGCCGCGTCCGGCTTCTTGTCCTCGGCGGCGGCATCCTTCTTGTCTTCCTCTTTCTTGTCGCCGTCCTTCTTGGAATCTTCGGCCGGGGCTTCGGGCAACGGCTCGAGCACAGGCTTCTCCAGCAGGCCCTCGTTGAACCGCGCCATCACGAGCAGATAGCGGCCGCTGGTCTCGGCGGCCGAGTCCTTCCCGGGCTCGGCTGCCTTGCCGTCCTTGTCGCCTGTCTTCCCGTCGCCGCTCACGGTGGTGGTCGCGCCAAACCGCAGCACGTATTCCACGCCGTCCTTCATGCCCACGATCGTCTCGCCATCAGTGGAGAGGATGTCACCGGTCTTGAGCGGCAGGAAGCCACGCTGCTGCATCGAGGTGACCGCCTCGCGATCGTTCGCGAAGCTCTCCTCGGCCTTCAACTCGGCGCTCAGGCCCGAGGGCTTGCGGGCCACGTCCACGATTTTGAGGTCGCCCAGCGCGTTCCTCAGGTCGTTGAGCCTGGTGGTGGCGAGCTCCTCCCCGTCGGCCAGCTGCTCCTCCTCGGGCTTCCCTTCCTTGTTGAAGCCCTCGAGCCGCACGAGCGACCACTTGGCGTCCTTGTCGTCGTAGGCAAGGTCGGCCCGATGCTTGCGGTCCAACGTGACGCCGACCCGGCCGTTCGTCTCGACGGCGACCAGCGCGTAGTCCTCGATCCCGAGCCGCCGCACGTCCCAGGGAGAGAGCTTGAGCAGGTCCTTCTCGATCCAGTCGCCGAAGCTCGTCGTGAACTTCGACGTGTCGATCTCGACGCGGTAGACCGGATCCTGGCCGGCCTTGCGGACGAACCGCAGCGTGCGACCGGGCGCGTCACCGCCCATGCGGCGCTTGTCCTCCTTGCCGACGATCAGCCGGGCGAGCTTGTTGCCCGAGCCGTCTCGGATCTCGACCAGCTGCCCGACGCCCGTCATCCCCGGCTTGATCTTCTCCGGATCCGGCTCGATGACACCGTAGGTCTCGTGATCGGCCGTCGACTTGCTGACCACGTCGAGCATCTTCAGGTCGACGAGCGCCGTGGCGGCGGCGGCGAGCTGCTCCTTGGCGTCGGCGGGATAGTT
>JBJTSM010000268.1:0-3934 GCA_046076685.1 Planctomycetia bacterium
CCGCGAGCGAGCGGACCTCGGCGGCCCGCGTGCCGATCTTCGCCCAGTCCGCAACGGAGGCCCGTGCGGGCCCCGCCGCCAGAGGCAACGCCCATGCGTCGCAGGCGGCGTGCCAGAGGTCGTCGAGGTGGTGACGGCGGACGTGGAGCGTGTCGAGGCCATACCAATGCGCGGGCTGCTCGACGAGCCGGCCGCCGCACTCCCGCGCGATCGCCTGCAGCTCATCGTCGAGCCTGCCGGCGGCCGCCTTCAGGTCCGGGAGCGACAGCCGGCAGCCGGGCACGAAGAAGGTTCGCAGCGCCCGATAGCGGATGGGGCCCACGGCGGCGATGCCCGCCAGCGGCAGCCGCGTGATCGCGACCATGGCGCCGCGGTCGACGAGCCGCCGCACGCTCTCGCGCACCCACCCGGCGACCTGCTCCGCGGAGAAGCCATAGAGCAGTTCGTTGCCGACGTCGGTGACGAGCGCCACCGTCGCCGCGGCCGGCTCGCGGTCGACCGCCCGCCACAGTCCGCTGCCGAGGATCGACGGCAGCCGCCGCGCCGCCACGCGGGTGTTCACGCCATAGCCCCGCCCATGCCCGGCGGCCACGAACAGGTCGGCCCCCGGCGCCCGCGCCCGCACCGCCGCCGCGAGCCGCGCCAACCCCCGCGACACATTGCTCGCCCCGAGCACGACCACCCGCGGATGCGCAGAACCATTCATCCGCTACCCCTCGATCTTCGCGCACAACAAGATCCGATTGAAACCGGGGTTGAAACGGGGGACGGGAGGGGCTGCCCGTACCCTCGAGCCGGCGTAGGTGGCCAGCGTAGGCAGGATGCCGAAGCGCAGCCACCTCCGAGTTCGCGAAGGGCATGGATGCGCTTCGCGAACGTCCGGGCGAGAGGGTACGGGCAGCCCCGACCTGCGAGCCACCGGACGACCCAGAGGCGTCCGCATCAATTCCACCGCCGCCACGGCGTGTCCTCGGAGAGGCTCTGGAAGCAGGAGACGGTGAGCATCGCGAACATGATGCCCAGGTAGGGCTCGTTGTGGGTGTAGCCCCACCAGGCGACCAGGCCACCCGCCACCACCCCGATCATGGCGGCGATCCGCGCCGCATCGGCCACGCCGAGCGTCAGCAGGCCCTCCCGCACGATCTGCCCGCCGTCGAGCGGCGGCACCGGCACGAGGTTCAGGAGCGGCCAGAAGATGTTGACCTGGAGCAGAAAGAAGACGAGCGCGGCGAAGAACCGCGAGCCGATCTGCGCACCGTCGTAGAGCCCGAGCGCCACCCCCACGCTCCGCAGCGGAAACGGCACCGCATAGCCGCCGACCCTGAGCACCGCCACGATCAACGCCGCGAGGGCCAGCTGGGCCAGCGGCCCGGCCGCCGAGACGATCAGCCGCTCCACCGGCCGACGGGCACCGCGGCCCCAGGCCGTCGGAATCGCCAGCCCGCCCAAGTGGTAGAGCACCACGTGGCACGACTGGCCGAAGCGGCGGTAGGCGATCGCGTGGCCCATCTCGTGCACGAGCAGCGAGAGGAGCACCGCGATCAACCAGATGACGAGATACTGCAGCAGCTGCCGTTGATCGCCGCCGGACAGCCCCATGCAGAGACCCCAGCCGAGGAGCCCCGCGCCCACCCAAAACCAGCCCGAGACCCGCACCGGGATCCCGAACAGGGAAAACTGCAGGTCCAACGGCGTCGGCTGGGGGGCGGCGAGAAACATGCAGGCATTATGCCGCCTGGGCCGGCGGACGACATGGGGCCGTGGTGGCGAGCGGGCCGCAAGCCATGCCCGGCGGGCGCCTCCCGAGTGCGGAACGCCCCTGCGTGGCGATGGCGAGCACGGCCTCGGCCGCCCGGTCGGCGGAGCCGCCGCGGGCGACCCGGTCGGCCAGCGCGTCGAGCCGGGCGACCACGCTCGCCCGCGCGGCCGGGTCTGTCAGCCATTCCACGACGTGCCCCGCGACATGGGCCGCCGGATCCTGCACGGCGAGATACTCCGGATAGATCGCCTCGGGATCGGCGGGGGCGACCTCCCGCGGCGGCAACCACTCGGGCCGCGTGGGCCCGACCGGGTCCCGGGCGGCCAGCAGGTTGACCAGCGTGATGAACCGGACGTGCCGCAACCAGCTCTGGAAGACGTGGGCGAAGCCGCTGATCCGGTAGACGATCACGGTCGGCACCCGCGCGGCGAGCAGTTCGAGCGAGACCGACCCGCTCACGGCGATCGCGCAGGCGGCCTCGCCTATCAGGCTGCGCGTGCGGCCGGTCTCCACGCGGAGATCGAGGACGGCAAGCGCGGAGCCGAGCGAGGAGATCGTCTCCCGGACCTTCGCGGCATGCCGCTCGTGGAGCGCGCCGACCACGAAGCGGGCTGTGGGCACCTGCTGGGCGGTGCCCGCGGCAGCCCGCAGGATCGTCGCGAGGTTCGCCTCGATCTCCTGGCCGCGGGAACCTGGCAGGAGCAGCACCAGCGGCGGGCGGGAGCGATCGGCCGTGGGTCCGCCGGCAGCGGTCGCGGCGGCGTGATGGCCGTGGCCGGCATGCAGTTCGTCGAAGAAGGGATGCCCGACGAGCGTGCTCGCCATGCCCTGGGCCACGAACCAGTCGTGCTCGAAGGGCAGCGCGGAGAGTACGTGGTCGACGAGCCGCCGCATCTTGCCGATGCGCCAGCTGGCCCAGGCCCAGATCTGCGGCGGGCAGTAGAAGATCACCGGGATGCCGTGCCGCTTGGCCCGCCAGGCGAGCCACCAGTGGAAGCCGGGAAAATCGACGAGCACGCAGACGTCGGGGCGGGCGTCGAGGAAGCTCCGCTCGGCGCGGCGGGCGAGATCGACGAACCGATGGATGTTGAGGATGACGCGGAGAAACCACATCACCGCCAGCTGCGTGAGGTCGGCGACGAGCCGGCATCCCTCCGCCGCCATGCACGGCCCCCCGAGCCCGACACACTCCACGTCGGGCCGCCGGCTTTTCAGGCTCCGCACGAGCGCGGCGGCATGGTGGTCGCCGGACGGTTCACCCGCCGAGAGAAACACGCGCATGGAAAGAAAAACTCCGCACGGGATCCGGGCTCCCGTGCGGAGTATTCCATGATGGCCGGGAACGACCTAGGCCAGTTTCGCCGTGCCGCCTTCAACCTTCTGCGGCGGCTTACTTGGCCTTGGCGGCGAAGCCCTTCTCGACGTTGCCGAAGACCAGCGTCACCTGCTCCTCGGGAGAGGCCTTCTCGACCTTGCCCTTGCAGTTGTTGCAGCAGAAGCCGACATCGGCGCCGCCGATGTCGAGCTGCGTGCCCTCCTTGACCGCGCCGCCGCTGAAGGGGCAGCCCTTCTGCACGAGCTGACCGGTGGAGACGAGCTGCTGGTGGGCCTTGGCGGCGAACTTGGAGGAGTCGCCCTTGAAGGCGTTCTCGCAGTTGCCGCAGCAGAAGTAGACCTTGCCGCCGGCGAACTCGGCGCTCTTGTCTGGGTTGCAGCCCTTGCCCGACACGGGGCACTTCGCATCCTTCGGCTCCTTCGGGGCAGCCGACACGACGGCGGCCGAACAGCACACCGCCACGACCAGCGCCATCAGACCCATCATCCGGAAAGACTTCATGGCCCATGCCTCCAAGCTGTTTCGAGATCCCGCAGCGGACACCCGTGCGACGCCATCAGCATAGGGCCGGGCTCCCCCCGGGGCAATCGAAAAGGAGCCGCTGGTTTTTCGAGGCTAGCGGTGCCGGGGTTCCGGCAGGCCGAGGGCGACGACGGCGCCGGCGGCGATCGCCGCGGCCCCGGCGACGAAGACGGTCCGGAAGCCGAGCGTGTCGACCCCCAGCCCCACCAGCGGCGAGACCACGAACGGCAGGGCGAGTGCCGCCCCCACGATGCTCACGTACCGCGGATGGTCAGCCGCGGCCGGGGCCAGCTCGAGCGCGTAGTTGGTGAAGATCT
>JBJTSM010000269.1:0-4251 GCA_046076685.1 Planctomycetia bacterium
CCGTGAAGTCGTCGCGGGCCGCTTCATATTTTTTCGCGGCCAGTGCGTTCTGGGCTCGGGTGAGGTAGGCCGGAGCGTTTCTCGTGTCGAGCCGGATCGCCTCGTCGAGGCTCCGTGCGGCGGCGCGGGCGTTGCCCTGGAGCGTCCAGAGTTTGCCACGTTCGGCATGGGCTCGGGCGTCCTGCGGATCGGCCTTGATCGCGGCCTCGATGTCGGCCACCGCGGCGGCCGTGTCGCCCGTGGCCAGTGTCATGAGGGCGCGGGTGCACAGGGCCTCGCCGAGCGTGGGATCGATCGCGAGGGCCTTGTCGATATCCTGCCTCGCCTTGGCGAGGTCGTTTCTGGCGAACCGCGCGGCGCCGCGGCGGGCGAGTGCGATCGCGAGCGTCGGGGCGAGCTCAAGAGCCGTATCCTGGTCGGCGATGCAGGCGTCGAACCGGCCGATGGCGCCGTGGGCAAAGCCTCGGTGGCTGTGGGCGAGGGCCGAGGCGGCGTCGAGTTCGATCGCGCGGTCGAAGGAGCGGATCGCCTTGTCGTGCTCGTGGCGGGCGAGGTAGGCGAGGCCGCGTTGGAAGTGGGCGTCGAAGAGATCGTCTTTTTCGTTGATGGCGAAGAAGCAGCTATCGACCGCGGCGAGGTAGTCGCGCTTGGCATACTGGGCCTGAGCCCGCTGCACATGGGCCCGGGCGCGGGCGGCGCGGTCAGCCGCCGGATCGGCCGCGGAGGCGGGCAGGGCGACGATCACAGCCGCCACGACGAAGAGGGCGATCGACATCACGCCGCGGTTCATGCGATAAGCCTTCCCGACCAATTATGGCGTCACACGGCTACCGCCAGCAATCGACACCGGGGAGGGGTCGCCTTCAGGCTCACGCGCGTTCCCTCGCCAGCCGCACCAGGCGGCCGAGAGCGGGCATCAGATACAGCGGGATATTGATAAGGTCGGCGTCGGCTTTCAGGTTCAACACACTCGCTCGGAGAGCGGCAGGAGGCCTGAACTGCTGGCGGTAGCTCGCGAGGCTTTTGCTGCGGGCGTTTACGCCGGCCTTCACCTCGAGGGGATACACGCCGACGTTTTCGATCAGAAAATCGATTTCTGTTCCCGTCTTTTCATTTCGCCAATAGAAAAGCGTGGCGGGCTCGGCCGTGTCGCCCTGCGCGATGAGCTGCTGGGCTCCATACTGCTCGGCGAGCGCGCCTTTGAATTCCTCGAATACATCGTTGCCCCGCAACACGACTTCGGCGGCAAGATTCGCCACGGCCCCGAGCAGGCCACAGTCCACGGCGAAGAGCTTGAAAAGCCGTCGGTTGCAATATCCGGCGAGGGGCAGTTTCGGGGTCGCGACGGCGAACGATCGGTGCACCAGCCCGGCTTGCTCGAGCCAAAGAAGCGCATCCTCGTAGTCTCGGGCCCGTGCCCCTTCCTGAACGGCCGAAAAAAGAAACCGGCGGTTCTCCCGGGCCAGTTGGCCGGCCAATGAATCCCACAGCATTGCGAGGCGTGGCACGATCGCGCTCGGGGCATGCTTCGCAAAATCAAGCTTGTAGGCGGCGATGATGTTCTGCTGAATCCGCCGCACTCCCGCGAAATCCCGTTCCTTCCCGAAAGCCGCCACGACCTCCGGCATCCCTCCGACGAAGAGATACTCCTTCACCGCAGCCATCAGTTCGGCATGAATTCCGGCCGGCAGGGGCGCGATGGCGTCGAGTTCTTCCAGCCGCGCGCGATAGTCGCTTTTGCCCGTTGCATCGAGAAATTCAAAGAAGTCGAGCGGGTGAAGCGTGTGCAGCTCGACTTTGCCCACCGGAAACGAAGCGGCTCGTGAAAGCTCCACGCCGAGGAGCGAGCCGGCTGCGGCGATGTGTATTCCCGGCAGTTGTTCCGCGAAATACTTGAGGCTTGTGAGGGCCCGCGGGCAGAGCTGGACCTCGTCAAGGAACACGAGCGATCGGCCGGCGAACGCACTGGCTGGATCGAATCGACCAAGGAGGGCCAGATTCCGAAGGAGCCGTTCGGGTTGCAACTCGCCGTCAAAAACGGTCGCGAGCCTGGGGTCGGCCTCGAAGTTGAGCGAGTGAACCGTTTCGTAGTTCGAGCGGCCGAAGTGCTCGATGACGAAGGTTTTTCCCGTTTGCAGTGCACCTTTGACCACCAGCGGCTTGCGATCCGCTCGCTGCCTCCACGCCCGAAGAGTTGCCTCGAAATTCCGCTTCATGGAGATAGTTCATACCAAACTTATCCATTATTGCCAGTTTTTGGCACGTTCTTCCGGTTTTCGTCGCCGCTTTCGCACCCCCTCTCGAGCACGCTGCGGATGGCCGCCATTTCCCGTTGGTGCACGATGGGTTGGTAATACTCGTACAGGCAGGTGTCTCACCTATCATTGGCACAGAGGGGTTCTTGGCCAACGGATGCGGTCTCATCCAGCCATGGTGTGCGCACACCACAACCACCCTTGTAGTCCCTGATAGCCTCGGCCGGTGGACCCTTTCCATCGGCAACGGAGGTACAGCATGGGGCGCGGAGTGGATCGAAGGAAGCTGGCGGCGTGGCGCCGGCGGCTTGCCCGACAAGATGCGAGCGGGCTGACGGTGACTGCGTTTTGCAGACGAGAGCGGGTGAGCGTGTCGCTGTGGAAGTACTGGCAGCGGCAGGTAGAACGGGAGGTGCCGATCGCCCACGGCCTGGCGCCGCTTCGACCCGCGATGCCGTTCGCGGCGGTTGAGATCATCCCGCGTCGCTCGGTCTTCCTACGGTTCCCGGGAGGCGCGACCATGGAGATCCCGGACGATCGGATCGACTTGGTGCGACTGGCCATCGATCGGATGGCAATGCAGGGGGAGGCGGGCCCATGCTGAGCGTTGCCCCGGCGCCGGTGATCTTCATGCACACCGACGCGACCGACATGCGGAAGAGCTTCACCGGGTTGTGCGGGATCATCCGCGGCGTCTTCGGCGACGACCCCGCCGACGGCAGCCTGTTCCTGTTCGTCAACAAGCGACGCGACCGGATCAAGGCGCTGCGGTGGGAGGGTGACGGATTCGTGATCTGGTACAAGCGGCTGGAGCAGGGAACGTTCGAGGTCGTGCCCGCGGCAGGCCGTGAGAAGCGGGTGCGGATCGACGCCACGCAGCTGGCGATGATCCTGGGCGGGGTGCGGCTGGAGTCGGCGCAACGCCGAAAACGCTTTCACCGAGCCATCGCCTGAAAAAATCTCGCGCCTGCCAAAATGGCATTGCGCTTTGTCTCTGGTCTGCATATGTTGCGGCCATGGCTGGAGAATCCTCGTACCCCACCGACCTCGCTGAGTGCCACGCACTGCTTGCGGAGCAGCAGCGTGAACTGGCGATGATGGATCGCCTGATCGCGCAGCAGGTGTCGCAGCTGGAGGAGCAGAAGGCTGAGCTTGCGAAGGTCTCGGCAGAGCGCGACCAAGCGCTCCAACTCCTGTTCCGCAAGAAGATGGAGCGATATCTCGAGGATCCACAGCAGTTCGTCAAGGACGTGGGCGACGACCCCGACGTGGTCGATGCCGCCGAGGGCATTGCCGATGCCGTGTTGGAGACGGTCGGCGGCTATGAGCGGCGAAAGCAGACTTCGAAGAAGCCCCGCAATGAGCAGCTTCCGGCTCACCTCGAGCGATACGAGGTGAAGTTGCCCGTGCCCGACGATCAAAAGACATGCCTCGAGCACGGCGAGCGTCAGGTGATCGGCTACGACTGGCAGGAGACACTGGAAGTCGTGCCGCCGAAGCTGGTCGTGCGTCGGACCGGGATCCCCAAGCTGGCCTGTGTGAAAGCGCCCGAGTGCGGGGTGGTCGAGGCTCCCAGGCCGGTCGGCCTGGTCGAAGGCAATCGCTACGACACGAGCGTGGCGGCCGAGGTGATGGTCGCAAAGTATGCGTACCACCTGCCGGTGTACCGGCAGCAGAATCTCTTCGCGTCCTGCGGCTGGACACCGGCCCGGAGCACCCTGCAGAACGTCCTCAAGCATGCGGCAATTCTCATTCGACCGCTGGTCGAGCACCTCCGGGAGGTGGTGCGGGCGGGCCCGATCATCGGCACGGACGACACGACGGTGACGCTTGTCGTGAAGGACTCTCCGCCCCCCTCGGACACCGACAACCCGAAGAACGCTCGCGCCCGCGAGGTGATCGCGGCCGCGCAGGCGGATCATCGTGGCAGCATCACGGCGCGGATGTGGGTCTATCGCAGCGTCACGGCGCCGATCAACGTGTTCGACTTCACGGT
>JBJTSM010000270.1:0-2687 GCA_046076685.1 Planctomycetia bacterium
TCTATCCCAACATCTGCGACGGCGTGGAGGGGATGTATTTCATCGAGCAGTCGGTGGCGTCGAGCAAGGCGGACGGCGCCTGGCTGCCGCTCAAGCATCCCCTGGCGCGGCGGTGACGGAGGCGGGCCTCGGAAGCAGGGCATGGCGAAGAACGACACCGCCTATTTCGTGTTCGACATCGAGAGCGTGGCCGACGGTGCGCTCGTGTCGCGGCTGAAGTACCAGGAGGAGAAGCTCTCCCCGGCGCAGGCGATCGCGAAGTACCGCGAGGAGCTGCTCGAGGAGAACGGCAAGGACTTCATCCCCTACACGTATCAGCTGCCCGTGTCGCTCGTGATCGCGAAGGTGGCGCGGGACTTCCGCCTGCTCGACCTCGTGGCGCTCGACGAGAAGGAGGCGCGGCCGCACGAGATCGTGCGGCTCTTCTGGGACGGCTGGCGGAAGTACGACCGGCCGACGCTCGTGACCTTCAACGGCCGGGGCTTCGACCTCCCGCTGCTCGAGCTGTGCGCCTTCCGCTACGGCCTGCCGATCCCCGACTGGTTCGCCGAAGACGCGCGGAGCTTCGACCAGCCCCGCTACCGCTACAACATGGCGGCCCACCTCGACCTGCACGAGTGGCTCACCAACAACGGTGCCGCGCGGTTCAACGGGGGGCTTTCCCTGGCGGCGAACCTGATCGGCAAGCCCGGCAAGATGGACGTCGCCGGTCACATGGTGCAGGATCTCTGGGATGCCGGAAAGGCGGCGGAGATCCACGACTACTGCCGCGGCGACGTGCTCGACACGTACTTCATCTTTCTGCGGTCACGGGTGCTGGCTGGCGACATCGACCTGAAGCGGGAACACGCGCTCATCGACATGGCCCGCGAGTGGATCGAGGGGCACACGCGGGAATTTCCCGGGCTGGCCCGCTACCTCGCGGCCTGGGGCGACTGGAAGAGCCCCTGGGCGTGACGCCGGTTCATTGGGCCGCGGGGGCCGGCTCGGTCTTCGTCGCCGCCGCATCCTCAGCCGCCGGTTTCGGCTCGGCTGCGGGCTCGGCCGGCGGTTCCGCGGCGGCCTCTTCCTCCTCGGCCGTTGCCGGCGGGGCCAGTCCGGCCGCCACCGCTTTGGCCGCCGCGCGGCCCTCGGCATCGAGCCGTCCCTTCGGCGCCCGCACCTCGACGGTGTACATCCGCCCGCCCATCACCACCGCGTAGCTGGCCCGGTCGATCGACTCCTTCACGCCGTCGACCTTGATCGTCGCCGGGGCGGCCCAGGTGGCGCCGAAGTGCTGCCCGAGCCGGACGGCGGCGGGCTTCTTCGTCAGCGTGCTCTTTCCGTTTTTCGTATAGGTCTCGGCGAGGCTGGCGGCGATCGCCGCGACGAGTTCCTTCTGGTTGGAGGCGTCGACCTCGTCCATGCCCTCAGGGGCGTCGGCCGCCGTCACCACGATCGAGGGAAAGGTCTTCTTCCGGCCGGGGATGTATTTGACGAGATAGTCTTTCGACTGCGAGGCGCGGATCCAGCCGGTCGGGGAGCAGGCCTCGATCCGGTCGTCGTCGACCGCGATCGCGGTGTCGGGGTCGATCCCCTCCACCTCCGATTCCCCTTCGTCGACGACCTCTTCCTCCGTCGCCGCGGCCGCGGCCGCAGCGGGCTTGGCCTTCTTAGCCGGGGCCTTCGAGCAGCCGCCGGCGGCCGCGAGCATGAGCAGCGCCGCCAACGATGGCATCCAGACGGCGGGAGACGACGCCCGCATCATTCCACCGACCCGCAGTGGGGAGATCGTCGTTGGCATGGCTGCCGCCTCACTCGGTGATGGCTTCCTTGACGAGCTGGATGAAGTGGTTCGTCCGCGACGACGCGACGAGGTCGGCCGCCTTCTTCTCGGCCGCCTTGCGGTCGGAGTATTCGAACAGCGCCAGCCGCTTCATCGCCTGATTGTAAACGCCCCAGTAGGCCTTCATCCGCGCCTCCTTGGCAGCCTTCTTGCGGCTGGGCTTCTTTGCGGCCTTGGTCGGATCCTTGGGGGCCTTTTCCTTCTTGGCCTTGACGGTCTTTTCCTTGGCCGCCTTCTTGCCCGTCTTTTCGCGGGCTTCGGCCGCGTCGCTCTGGGCCCTGAGTTCCTTGCGATTCACCACTTTTCGCGCCATAACGCCTGTGCCGTCCTTCGAAATAGAGGGAGCCCGGAACACCTGCCGGCTCCGGGGGCTCGTCAGTATAGCGTCCGGGGCGGATGCCGCACGTGCCGCCGCCCACGGGCGGCGGCACGTATACTGTTTGGCAACCTGACCACCCTGCTCGCCACCTCCGACCGTGCCGCGCCGCTCGCCGACTACCGCGGCCTCGACGACGCCACGCTCAGTGAGCGGATCGAGGCGGTCCGCCGGCGGATGGGCCCGCGGCTGGTGATTCTCGGCCACCACTACCAGCAGGATGGCGTGATCGCCCATGCCGACCTCCAGGGGGACAGCTACCAGCTCTCGAAATCGGCCGCCGAGCGGCAGCAGTGCGAGGCGATCGCCTTCTGTTGCGTGCACTTCATGGCCGAGACGGCCGAGATCCTCGTCAACCGGCCCGAGAAGGTGGCCGCACGGGGCGGCCGCCGCGTGACGGTCGTCCTGCCCGACATGGCCGCCGGCTGCTCGATGGCCGACATGGCCGCCATCGAACAGGTCGAGGATGCCTGGGACGACCTGGGG
>JBJTSM010000271.1:0-2099 GCA_046076685.1 Planctomycetia bacterium
CGCTGGACGTGCAGAATGAGGCTGAAAAAAAGTACCCTCGACAGGGATCGAACCTGTAACCTTCAGCTCCGGAGGCTGACGCTCTATCCAATTGAGCTACGAGGGCGTAACGCTTACATCACGGATTCTACCAGCCTATCGGCCGCGACAACAGGATCACGCCGCCAGCCGGTGAAAACACCACGCCACACGGGCCCGAACGCCCGTCAGGCCGACTTCCGCAGCGGAGCCGATTCCCGCTCCACCCGCTGCCGCGGCCGCCCAAGCCCGGCCTGCGGCCCGTCGATCCGGATCGTCGGCCGCTTCGCGGCCTCGCCCTGCCCGCGGCCCCCGTCCGCTGCCGCCTGCCTCGCCAGCATCGCCTGCCGGACCACCCGCCGCAGCTGCAGATACCGCGGCACGTATCCCCCAAACTGCAGCAGGGCGACCACGCGGCCCACGAGCATCGGCACCGTGCCCAGCGGCGCCCGCACCACCGCATGCCGAACGATCTCCACCAGATGCATCACGAGCGCCGGCAGGAACGACGACCCCGCCACGCTCCGCCAGAAGAGCCGCTCGGCATGCAGCCCCGCCGCAAACGCGCCGCTCCGCGGCCTCGCTGCGGCAGACGCTACCACCCGCGCATGCGGCTCCAGCACCACCCGGCGGCCACTCCGCGCAAGCGTGATCGCCATGTCGGCATCCGCCGCCGCGTCGCCGCACGCCGTCGTGAACCCACGGCCCGCCAGGGCCAGCACGTCGGCCCGCCAGAAGCCCGTCTCGAGCACCGGCCCCTGCGGCACGCTCGCTCCCGCCGGCGGACACTCAGCCGCCCGCGTCCGCTTCCACCTGGTGTCGGCGGCCACGTCGATCCGCCGCCCCCCGACGGCACACCGCACGCCCGCCGACACCACGCGATCCCGATCGTCGGCCGCCACTCCCAGCGGCACGACGGCCCCCACCTCTTCGTCCTCGAATCGCTCCAGTGGCAGGTCGGTCCAGCCCTCCGTGGCCCGCCAACCCGCCGCGAGGACGTGCACCACCTCTCCCTCGCTCGCCGCCACGCCGAGATTCACGCACGCCACCAGGCTCGAGCCGGCGGGCGCCTGCACGAACCGCACCTCCTCGCGGATGTTCCACGGGTCGGCATAGTCGCAGCCGAGCGCCACGACGATCTCGCAGTCGTCGGGCCGGTGCTCGAGGACGCTGACGAGCGTTTCCTCCATGGCGGCGGTGTCGGCCGGCGTCGGAATCACGATCGACAGACGCGGCGATCGCACGAGATCGAATGTTTCAGACATCGCCAGCCCCCCCGGCCTTCCGGCCACTCCGCCCACGCCGCGACACCGTCGCCCAAGCGCGCACGATCCCCCAGAATCAGCATCGAATACGTTGCAGCCGTTGGTGGCCCGGCATCAGCCAGACGAGACCCGGCCCACGTGCCGATCAGGCCGCGGCCCGCTGCGGCTGCAGTTCCGTGAACAGGTTCACGGTGTGCAGCATCTCGCCGTCGGCATCGTAGAACTGCAGCACGCCGACGTCGATCATCCACATCGCGAACATCTCTGCGACGCGATAACAACGAGCGACGCACCGGCCCCGATCGATCCGGATGTTCTCCTGGAGATCGTCGACGTCGGCATTGTCCACGCCGAGGTCGAGGAAGTAATGCGTGACCAATCGCCGCACGTCCGCGGCATTCATGTGCAAACGCATGGTAGGCAACCTCCTGTTGCGGGCTGTCGCGTGAGCGAACTTTCGAACGACTTCTTGTCGATCGGGTCGGGAAACCTACTCAGGAGCGGTCGCCGCCGAAAGACTGTTTTCTTTCGGCCACCGACCAATGTTCCCGACACCGAATCCCATCCGCCATAGGGAGGATCGGCCGATTCCCTCCGCCACGATCACCTGCGAATCGGCAGTCTCCCCATCCCCCATTTCCCGGCAGGTTTGCCCAGGTTGCCAGCGGGCAGGTCCCCCGGCTTGCGCCGGGGGCTTCCATGGGAGGGCAGGTCCCCCGGCTTGCGCCGGGGGCTTCTATGGGAGGGCGGATCCCCCGGCTTGCGCCGGGGGCTTTTATGGGCACGGGATCCCCCGGGTGAAGCCGGCGTGATGGG
>JBJTSM010000272.1:0-4130 GCA_046076685.1 Planctomycetia bacterium
GAGGTGCAACGCGTCCATGAAGTTCCGTTGCATTTCACGCCGATAGCGCATTTTTTGCGTGTCGTAATGGAGAACTCTGGCCACGATGGGCGCCGTGAGGGCGACCTCCCTGGCGGTCATCGGCATCGGATAGTTGCCGTAGATGTTGGAGACCTGCACGCCCATCTCCACGGTGATCTCCTCCGCCTCGACGAACTCATCCCGTTCCCGTTGGTGGCCCAGCTGCTTCGGCGGCCTCTGGTAGCGTTCCTCGATGCCCTTTGTCAGCAGGGCGTCGTAGCGGTCGACGAGCTGCTTGAAGCGGTCTTCCTTCAGCCGCAACTCGCCGTCGAGCCGCTGCCGTTCCCGGCCGATGGCGGCCCGGCGCTCGGCGGCCATGTCGCACTCGACCTTCTCACGCGACCGCACGATCGATTCACGAATGCTCATCTCGATCTGTCGGGCGAGGCGATCACGCATGGCGGCATCGAGGTCGTCGGAACCGTTCACAGCCTGCTGGAGGTCCTTCAGGTCGACACGGGCCTGATCGGGGTCGGTCATCATCAAATGCCTGGCATTGCGGAGCCGCACCGCCGTTTCCTGCTCGAGCTGCTGGGCCCGCACCTTCCGCATGGCGTTGAGTTCGGCCAGTTCGCCGGAGCCCGCGTCGGCACCGGGTTCGAATCCCGATCCGGAGCCGATCGGGGGGAGCATCTCGGCCGCCTGTCCCTCGGTGTCGGGGGCGGGGATTCGCTGGGCTACCGACTGCATGACGGCGGCAGCCGGGTTGTCTGGATCGCGCCGCAGCGAGGCCTGGGCCAACCGGATGGCGGCGTCGTGTGCTCCGGCGGCCTCTGCCTGCCTCGACAGGGCCGCGAGCGTGGCGGCCTCGCCACGGATGGCGCGACGGGCGAGGTCGAGGCCTTCCCGGCCGAGAAGGGGCAGGAAAGCGCCGGCCGTATCCGTGGCGTTACGGACCAATTCCTCGAGGTAGGCGTGTTCGGCCTGGGGCTCCGCGGCCGGCACGGCAAGCGACAGGGGAGCTTCGACCAGGGCGGCGGCGCCGGTGTCGAGCAGCATCTCGATCGCCGCTGCCTCGAGCGGGCCCTCCACCATGACGATCGAATCGCGATCCCCACGGAGCGGAGGCATGCGGGCGGGAAGCATCCGCAGGCCGGCGGCATCGGCAGCCGTCGAGATGGCGACCTGTTCCGGCCAGACCGCGGCCGCGACGGCCAGCGAAGCCATGCGACCACCGGCATCCTTGGCGGCGATCGTTTCGTCCGGAACAAGCAGCATGCCACCGGTTGCACTGGCCAGGGCCGCGAGGCAGGGCCAGTTGACCTGCGGGCCGATGCCGATGCTCGAGAAGGTGATGTGCCTTGAACGCAGGGTCTCCAAGACCCGCTGGAAATCTGCCGGATCGACGCCGCCGAGCCCGGGCCCGTCGCCGATGTAGACGATCGAACGGCCAGTGTGGGCCGACGCGGCCCGGTCTTGGGCCGACGGGAACTGGTCGTCGCCGAAGAGTTCCGTCGCCCGGTCGAGAACCTCGATGAGGTCGGTGGAGCCGAGCGGCGTTCTTGCGTCGAGGGTGTCGAGGGCTGCCTGCAACGTCGGGGCATCGTGCGCCGAGAAGCCCTGCGTCAGGGGTGTGCAGGTCACGTCGGCGGCTGCCAGCAACAGGCGATCGGCGGGTCTCGCGGCCTCGATCATGCCTTGCAGGGCTTCTTGAGACAGTCGGCGAAACTGGCCCATCTGGCTGGCAGAGGTGTCGACGAGCACGACCAGCCGCGCCGGCGGCGTCGGCTCCGCGGGGGCTGTCCAGCGCAGACCGATGGCCGTCACGGGGGCCGCTTCGTCATTCCGTCGGAAGCTCTCGACGAACGAAATCCGCACGGGCGCGGTTTCGGGGGCGGCGGCCAGGAGTTCAGTTGGGAGCCCAGTTGGGAGCAGAGCGGCCGCCAGAAGCCCTATCCACAGCGTCTGCGTAGCAAGCGGCGAAGGTCCTTGCCGGAGGCCGCCCATGCCGAGCCGCTGGTGTCCGTGGAAGGGAATCGCTGCCATGTGGATTCTCCGCACTGTGCCGTGAAGCATTGCAGGGCCTCGGGTGAGACCCTCACCGAGAGCATATTTGGAAGGGGTTTCGACGCCAACGTCGTTCTGTCCGCAAATTACGGCAATTTTTGATTTCCCCCAGCCTTCTCGGCGCCTCTTTCGCAGATTGCCGTCGGAGCGGAGGGGGGTGAATTTGGGTTGGAACAGGGAGTTGTTCACGGATAATGTCGCATCCGCCGCGGCGGCGGTCGTGGCGGTGTCATCGGAGGACAATCGGAGTCTGTCGCATGGGTCGGTTTGGTCGAGCGTTCGAAGTGTCGGGGCAAGGCTGCCGAAAGGCGGTGATCTCCCGCTGCCGCCGTCCGGTTTGGTCGCTGGCGATCCTGCTGATGCTGGCCGCGACGGCGGCGGCGCAGCCGCTCGCCACCGGGGGCCCGCCGCCCATCGACGAGGCAGGCGGCCGCACCTTCACTCCGGAGGAACGCACGAACATCGCGGTATACGAAGCGGTCAATCGCAGCGTGGTGAACATCAACACCAAGGCCACGGTCGCCAGCGGCCTGTTTCTGCTGGAGGTGCCATCCGAAGGGGCCGGATCGGGCATCGTGCTGGACAAGCAGGGGCACGTCTTGACGAATTATCACGTGGTGGAGGGGGCGCGGGAAATCCAGGTGCTGCTGTTCGACGGTTCTTCGCACGGCGGCACGTTGGTCGGGTTCGACCCTGCCACCGACGTTGCCGTGCTGAAAGTCGATGCGCCCGCGGCCCTGCTCGTGCCGGCGGTATTCGGCAGTTCCAGCAATCTGCACGTCGGTCAGCGAGTCTTTGCCATCGGGAATCCCTTCGGTCTCGAACGCACGCTCACGACGGGGATCATTTCCAGCCTGAATCGCTCCCTGCCCACCCGCACCGGCCGTACGATCAAGTCGATCATTCAGACGGATGCCGCGATCAATCCCGGCAATTCCGGCGGTCCTCTGCTGGATTCCGGCAGTCGCTTGATCGGGATGAACACCGCCATCGCCAGCCGCACCGGGCAGAGCTCCGGGGTTGGCTTCGCCATCCCCGTCGGCACCCTCGCCCGCATCGTGCCGCAGTTGATTCAGAAGGGAAAAGTAACGCGGCCCGATGCCGGCATCGCCCGGGTTTATCAGACAGACAAAGGTCTCCTGGTGGCTGCACTCGCCCCTGAAGGCCCCGCCGAGCGGGCCGGTGTGCGTGGCTTCAGGGTCGTCCGCGAGCGGCGGCGACAAGGGCCGTTCGTGGCGGAATTTGAGCGGGTCGATCGCTCCGGCGCGGATCTGATCGTGGCAGTGGCTGGCCAGCCTGTGCGGACTGCGGACGATTTTCTGTCGGCGATCGAGTCGGGAAATCCAGGCGATCAGGTGCTGATTACCGTGGAGCGGGAGGGGCATCGGCTCGATGTGCCGGTGGTTCTGGACGCAGAAAAATAGGGCTCTGCGGCGATTGCGCGGCTTCGCAGACCCGGGGGGCGGGCCCGTTGCCGGGTGAAGGATTTCGCCCTGACGAGCCGAGAAACGGTGGGCAAAAAAATTTTTCCCGGGATTTTGAACAGGCGATTGACCTGCTCAGCGATCCTGCTAGACTTCCAAAGCCTGGGACGGCAGTCGTAAGGTTGTCGGCTTCAGGTCGTTCATTGACAATTCGGCAGTTGATCTCTTTCGGTTTCGGCCGGCACGCGATCGTGACCGGCGCCGGCGGAGAGCATTCACCACCTCACCTCGTAAGAGGTGCTCGGGTGGCACCTCGCAAGGGGTGCTCAGGTGATGGTCTTCGTCGGTAAGAAAATAAAGTTAGATCAGATCTCTTCCAGAGATGGCTCCGCGAGCGTTCTTTCGAGATCGCTTCAGGAGCGAGGCAAATCAATCGCCTGCACGCAAGTGTGGGCTGACAAGCCAATCAATTGAAGGGTTTGATTCTGGCTCAGAATGAACGTTGGCGGCGTGGATTAGGCATGCAAGTCGAGCGAGAACCGTAGCAATACGGGGACAGCGGCGAAAGGGACAGTAATGTGTAGGTACCTACCCCTGGGTTCGGGATAGCTGCGGGAAACTGCAGGTAATACCGAATAA
>JBJTSM010000273.1:0-4815 GCA_046076685.1 Planctomycetia bacterium
GTCGACCACGGCCCGATCGATGAGCTTGAAGTCGCCCGTGTCCACCGGGATCGGATGCGGGACGAGGCTGGCGAAGAACCGGTGAAACAGGCTCGCGGTCACGAGCTTGAAGAGCGTCTCCCCTTCGCGGGAACGTCGGCGGCCGTAGGCCACGTCGACGCCGCTCCGCCAGGCGCGAACCATCTCGGGGATCACCTCCGGCGGATCCTGCAGGTCGGCATCGATGATCACCACGGCATCGCCCCGCGTCTGGGCCAGGCCCGCCGACATCGCGGCCTGTTGGCCAAAATTGCGGGAGAGTTCCACCACCACGGCCCGACGGTCGCGGCTGGCGATCCCCTCGAGCCGCTCGAGCGTGGCATCGCGGCTGCCGTCGTCGACATAGACGATCTCGAGGTCCATTCCCGTCTCCGCCGCCGCCGCGACGAGCCGCTCGTGGGTGGTCGCCACGACCGCCTCCTCGTTGTGGCAGGGCACGACGATCGACAAGAGCCCCCCGGGGCCGCGGTCGGCGGCCGGCCGCTCGCAGGACAGGATGGCGGGATGGGATTCGGTGCGGGTGTTCATCGGGTGGTGCTCTCCGTGTCGACTTTCGGGCCGGCGATGCGGGACGGCGGCGCGGCGTGCGTGCCGACGAGCAGGAAGTCGTGCTCGCGGAAGAGCGGCCGGCTGCGGCCGATGACGCCCACCCCCTCGGGCAGATCGGCGGCGAGGGTCGGGAGATCATCCTCGCGCACGAGCACGACGGCGTCGGGGCCCGAGGCGAGGAAGCGGAGGCAGTCGTCGCGCTGGTGTTCCTGCCAGGCGGTGACGAGGCCGTCGGCATAGTAGACGACGTTGGGCGTGATCTGCGTGAACGTGCCGATGCGGGCATGGCCGCCGGCGTGCCGGTGCGCCTCCTCGACGAGCCCCGGCAGGGCGTTGGCGCCGGCGAGGTGGGCCGCGGCCGGGCCCACGGCGAGGCCCGTGAAGACGAGGCCGGTCACGGCGAGCGCGGCGACGGCCCGCAGCGGTTCACGCCGCCAGTGCCAGATGCAGGCGGCGCCGACGATCGGCACCACGCCCACGAGGGCGGCCGGCGCGGCGCCGGTGAGCCCGAACCGCTCCGCCACCAGCACCGCCGCGGCCGTGATCACGCCCCCGAGGGCCAGCGACACGGTGCCCGCCGCCATCCAGGCGGGATGATCCCAGGTGCCGCGCCGGGCGGCGGCCACGCCGGCCGCCGCGACGAGCAGGGCCGCCGCCGGATAGGCCGGCAGCACGTAGTTGGGCAGTTTGGTCGCGGAGAGCGAGAAGCCGCCCACCCAGACGGCGATCCAGAGGAGCACGAGGCCGAGCGCGTGTTCCCGGTCGGCCGTCTCGGCCCGCTTCCAGATCCGCCATGCCGTGACGACGATCGCCAGCGGCAGGAAGCACGACCATGGATAGAAGCCCACCAGCAGCGCCAGCGGATGGAGCAGCACGCTGCCGCCGTGCCGTTCCATCGGGGCGACGAACCGGCCGACGTTGTGAATGAAGAAGAAGCCATGGAGCCAGGCACCGTCGGTGCGGAGCGACACCGCCGCGTACCACGGCGCCGCGACGGCCAGCGCCGCCGCGCCGATCGGCACCAGCCGGGCGACGCGGACCGCGTCCCAGGCGGCCGGCAGAGCCGCCGCCAGGCAGGCTGCCAGGGGACGGTCGGTGGCGGTGGTCTGGCTGGCGAGCCGCCGCTGCATCGCCAGCCACCAGGTCCACGGCAGTACGACGGCCAGCGGCCCGACCACTCCGATGGGCCCCTTGCAGATGACGGCGAGGCCGAGGAGCCCGCCGATCACGGCGGCACGCCGCCACGAGAGCCGCGGCACACCGGTCGCAGGGGCATTCCCGCCCTGCAGCAGCGGCTCGGCGAACAGGATCGTGGCCCAGGTCGTGAGGCAGGTCAGGATCGCGTCGGGCGTGGCGGCGTGTGCCTCGATGCCCACGAGCAGGCAGCCGACGTAGGCCAATGCCGCGACCACGCCGGTGGTGCCGCTGAACCAGCGCGTGCCCGCCCGCAGGAGCGCCAGCGCCGTCAGCAGCGTCGCGACTGCAGCCGGCAGCCGGGCCGCGATCTCCGACTTTCCGAAGAGCGAGTAGGCGACGGCCATGGCCCAGTGCATCAGCACCGGCTTGTCCACGGCGAGTTCGCCGTTGAACATCGGCACGACCCAGTCGCCCGTGTCGACCATGGTCCGCGCGATGGCCGCGAAACGCGGCTCGTCCTCGTCCCAGAAGGGCGCGGGGGCGATCCCGACCGCGAGGCTCGCGACGGAGGCGATCAGAACGATGAGCAGGTGGCGGCGGTCCGGCATGGAGGGCTCCGTGGTGGCTGCCTGGTGGTGAATGGTCAGAATGTCGGCGTGTCGTTACGGGTCAGTCGGCCAGCGCGACCGTGGCGTCGGTGCCGGGCTGGCGGCCGAGCAGGAGGAAGTCGTGGGGGGAGAGCGTCGGCACGCGGGCGAGGATGCCGCAGTCGGGCGGCAGCGCCGCCGTGACGATCGCCTCCTGGCGGCTGTCGATCACGACGCGGGACCGTGGGTGACGCCGGAGATGCGCGGCCACGTCGGCGGCGGTGTCGAGCTGCTCGATCCGGGCGCCCGTGTAGAAGACGAGGCTGGGGGGCACGTTCCAGAGGCACGCCCACTGGCAGGTCTCCGCGGGCTGTTCGAGCGCGGCGACGAGCGCCCGCGAGCCCTGCGCCCGGCTGAAGGTTTCGGCGGCCACCGAGGCCATGAGCGTGACGAGCAGGCAGCCGCCGATCGCCATGGCGGCGAGCGAGCCTTGGCGTCGTCCCTGCATCTGGCAACGCCAGGCCACCGCGGCCGTCGCCACCGGGATCAGGCCGAGCAGGCCCAGCCACCAGCCGCCTGCCGCAAGCCGGCCGGCCGCCACGGGCAGCGCGATCGCGAGGGCCGCGCCGGCGGCCGCAAGGATCGACCAGGCCAGCCGCATCACGGATCCGGTCACGTGGTCGGGGGCGTGGTCGTGATGGTCGCGCATCGGGAGCCGGCGGAGGCCCCGTGGCAACTGCGGCCAGGAAAACACCACCCTCCCGGCCGCCCAGTCGGCGAGAAACAAGCCGGTGGCGATCGCGAGCGCCGGATAGGCAGGCCAGATGTAGCCCGGCAGCTTGGTGCCCGCGCAGGAGAGCCCCCCGATCCAGACGAGCATCCAGCAGACGACGAGCTGCAGCGGCCCACGACGATCGTCGTCCCGTGCCGTGAGGATGATCGCCGCGTGGACGAGCATGGCGGCCAGCACGATCGACCAGGGGAACAGCCCCACGGCCACCACCGCCGGATAATAGAGGGGCGACCCGGAGTGGCCCTCCATCGGCGCAGCGAAGCGGCCGACGTTGTGCACCAGCAGGAAGCCGCGCAGCCATTCCCCCTCGGTGCGGATGGTGACCCAGGCGTACCATGGCATCGCGATCGCGGCGGCCGCGAGCATGATCGTAACCGGCCGCATGCCGCCGATGCCGGCCCGCCAGCCGATCGCCGGATGGCGGCGGATCTGCCACGCCGCGAACAGGAGAAACGCCGTCAGCGGCATGATCAGCCCGATCGGCCCCTTGGCCAGGGTGGCCGCGCCGCAGGCTGCTCCGATGCCGGCCGCGGAAGGCAGCGAGAGCGTGGGCAGGCCGCCGGCAGAGAGGGCATGCCCGAGGCCCGTGCCGCGCACGAAGAGAAACAGGGCGAGCGTCGTGAAAAAGACGAGCGGCGCGTCGGGCGTGGCCGCACGGCCGCCGACGGCGGTCCAGACGCAGGTCGCCATGGCCATGCCGCCGAGCAGGCCGCAAGCCGGGCCGAACAGCCGGCAGCCGATCCGCCAGGTGAGCAGGCAGGTGCCGATGGTCAGCACCGCCGAACCGATGCGGGCGCCGGTTTCATTGCGGCCGCAGAGGGCGAACCCAGCCATATGGACCCAGTTGACCAGCGGCGGCTTTTCCACCCGGAGACGACCGTTGAACGTGGGCACGACCCAGTTCCCGGAGTCGAGCATGGCCAGGGAACAGGCCGCATTTTTCGGCTCGTCGTCGTCCCACAGCGCCGGTCCGCCCAGCCGCACGAGCAGCACGAGCGCGGCCGCGGCGGCGACGAACCAACCGTGAAAACGCGGCGGTGGCACGGGTGGAGGGCCTTGGTTTGGAAGGGCGGTGAAAACGGGGCGGGAGAGTAGGGGGGGCGGACATGCGGGTCAAGCCATCCGAGGGCCGGTTTTTCGGCGGTTTCAGCCCGGTTGACCGTTCCAGCCGGCCGGGTATGTTCAAGCGTTCCCACCGGCGAAAATACCGGGGGAACGCTGGGAGAAACCCATTTGGCAGACGACGCAGACGATATGGCCCCGACCGGAGACGATGCCGCCGGTACCCCGGGCGGCCACGCCGGGGACCACCGCGACGAGGCCGGCGTGCTGCGCGACAATTCCGGCGGCCGGCTGATCGAACAGCCGATCGAGCAGGAGCTCAAGGACAGCTACCTGACCTACGCGATGAGCGTGATCGTGTCGCGGGCGCTCCCCGACGTCCGCGACGGCCTCAAGCCGTCGCAGCGGCGGATCCTGGTCGCCATGAACGACCTGAACCTCTCGCCCGGCGCGTCACGGGTGAAATGCGCCAAGATCTCCGGCGACACGAGCGGCAACTACCATCCGCACGGCGAGAGCGTGATCTACCCGACGCTCGTCCGCATGGCCCAGGAATGGAACATGCGACACGTGCTCGTCGACAAGCAGGGCAACTTCGGGTCGATCGCCGGCCTCCCCGCCGCGGCGATGCGATACACGGAGGCCAGG
>JBJTSM010000274.1:0-2870 GCA_046076685.1 Planctomycetia bacterium
GTCGTCGGCCTTCAGTCCATACTTCTGCCCGATCTCACCGAAGAGCTGCGCCTTGCGGATGCTGTCGATCCCGAGATCGGCCTCGAGGTCCGCGTCCAGTTCCACGATCTCGCGCGGATAGCCCGTCTGCTCCACCACGAAATCGATCAGAAACGCCTCGATCTCCGCCGCCGCATCGCCCCCTGCCGGCGGCCGACGCGGCAGCCACCGCGCCTTGCCGCCCGATCGGGCGAGCACGTCGCAGAGCGCCTCCCGCGATGCCGCCGAAAGGATCGCGTGATGGTCGGCAGCGCTGAAGTCGAAGAGATGCGTCGCCGAGTCGAGAAACGCCTGCACCCCACGGCTGCCGCCGCCGGCCCGCACGAGCGGCGGCTCGACGCCCGCCTCCGCGAGCAAGGCAACGACCAGGTCCTCGAGGCAGGAGGCTTCGACTTCGGCGGCCGGCCGTGTCCGCACGACGGCCGCGGTCTCGACCGCGGGCCGCGTCACCGGCTTGAGCAGCTGCGTCGCTGCCGCGGCGGCGCGGACCGCGTCAGCCGCGCGGGCCACGGCGGGTTCGCGGTGTGGCTGCCCGTTGCCATGGGCGTGGCCGTTGCCAGAGGCGTGGCCATTGCCGTGGGCATGCCCGTTGTCGTTGTGTCCGACCTCCGGATGCGACGCCACCTCGACCGGCCGCCCCGCGCCGCGGGGAGCCGCGCCGCCCGAGCGGTTCCGATCCCGCCGCCGCGCCGTCGCGTCGAACGATACGATCCGCCCCCGCGCCGGCGGCTTGTCGAGCGTCGCCGCGGAAGCCGTCTTTGGCGCCGGACCACGGATCGCGCCGGCGGCCGCCAATTGCTCGCGCAGCCGAGTCAGATGCTCCCGGGGCGAACGGCCACGCTGGTCGAACTGCAGGAAGGTCACGCCCTCGCGGCCCTCGAGAATCCGCCGCGTGAGACCGGTGAGCACGCCCGAGGGCCCCACCTCGACGAACGTCCGCACGCCCGCAGCATGCAGCTTCTCGACCACCGCCACCCAGCGGACCGTCTCGGTCATCTGGCGGATCAGGCTGTCCTGGATGTCGGCCGAGGTGGCGAGCCGGTCGGCCGTCGTGCTGCTGAAAGCCGTGATCCGCGGCGGCGTGATCGGAAGGCCGCGGATGGTGGCCGCGAGTTCCTCCGCCGCCGCCGCCAGGAGCGGCGTGTGGAAGGGGCTCGGCACGGCCAGCCGCTTCGACTTCACACTTTTGGATTCGAGGATCACCTCGACCGCATCGACGATGCGGGCCGTGCCGCCGATCACCGACTGCTCCGGTGCGTTCTCGGCGCACACCCAGACCTGCCCCGCGACCGGCGCGATCGCCGCCTGCACCGTCGCCCGATCGGCGATCACCGACAGCATGGCGCCGTTCCGCGGCCCGTGCCGTTCGACGGCATCGGCGCGGGCCCGCGTCGCCCGCGCGCCGTCTGCGACGCTCCATGCGCCCACGGCGGCCAACGACGGAAACTCACCGAAGCTGTGGCTGGCGACGACGTCGGCAGTGAAGCCCATCTCCTCGAGCACGCCCCAGGCGAGCAGGTCGCCGAGGTACATCGCCCACTGGGTGTCCCAGATCCTCGTGCCCAGGCCGTTGTCGGGCCGCCAGGCGATCTCCGCGAGCGTCTCGTGGCCCGCCGTCCGCGCCATGGCGTCGAGCCGGGAGAGCACCGCCCGAGCCTCAGGCAGGTCATCGACGAGCCCGCGAAACATGTCGGCATATTGCGATCCCTGGCCGGGGAAGATCGCGGCCACGAGCGGCCGGCGGCCGACGGGCTCCGTCCGCACCGGTTCGACCGCCCGCACCGGTTCGATCACGCGGACCGGCTCGCGCGTCGCGGCGACGGGCATTGCCTGCGGCCGCGCCGCCGCCGGGACAGGCAGCCCATTGTCGACGACGAGATGCCCGGCCTGCTGCCCCTGGATCACGGTCACGCAGCCCGCACGGTAGCCTGCCGCATCGACGGCGGCGATCGGCACCGTGGCGGCCAAGGCGGCCAGCCCGTGCAGGCTCGACTGCGGTTCGGCAAGCGCGGCGGTGCCCGGCATGAAGCCCGTGGCGAGCGCATGGGAGATTTTCATGAGGCCCGCCGCCCCGGCCGCCGCGCCCGCATGGCCGATGAGACCGTCGAGCGAGCCCGCGACGGCGGGCTGTTTTGCATACTGCGCGGCAAGGATCGTCAGCTCCTCGCCGCTCTTCCGGTGCCCGCCGGCGAAAGCCACTTCGACCGCCTTCACGGCCGTG
The DNA here is from genome assembly GCA_046076685.1 of Planctomycetia bacterium. GTDB lineage: Bacteria > Planctomycetota > Planctomycetia > Pirellulales > UBA1268 > CAMCQY01. Next base: position 2,261 of record JBJTSM010000274.1, read on the forward strand.
GGATCGATGGCGGCCCGTTCGCAGGCCTCGCGAACCACCCGCCGCGTCGCCTCCACGCCGGTGCGGCCCGACCCGACGGCCACGCCGCGGATGACGCCGCGAATCCGGTTGCCGGCCGCGCGGGCGTCGGCCAGACGCTTGAGCACGAGCACCACGGCCCCCTCGCCCGGCACGTCGCCGCCCTCGGTCCTGCCGTCGAGCACGGAGATCGGCCGCGACGCCAGGTAGCCGCCGAGCGACCGCCCCTCGTAGGCCATCAGATCCATGCACCGCTCGCCCGCGGCGCAGAGCACCGCGTCGCAGGAACGCTCGCGGAGCATGTCGATGGCCGCCGAGATCGCCGACAGACTGGAGCAGTCGCCCGAGTCGAGGGCGAGTGCGCCTCCCATGAGGTCGAACGTTTTCGTGAGCCGGCTGGCGAGCGTGCTGCTCGTGAAACTTCCGGTCTCGTCGACCAGCGCCGGCAGCCGCTCCAGCAGCTTCTTTTCGTAGCCGGCGACGATGCGATCGCAGTCGGCCGATGAGACGCCGCGACGGGCCAGCGCGGCCCGCAGGTAGATGCCCGTCTCCGGCAGCCGGAGGCCCATCTGCAGTTCGTTGGCGAAGTCGC
>JBJTSM010000275.1:0-2193 GCA_046076685.1 Planctomycetia bacterium
GGGTCGCGGAGGGTCTTGTAGTAGGCGGCGGCGGGGTGCTCGCGGTTGGAGCCCGAGGCCGTGAGGATCTCCCGGGCGAAGCGGTCGAAAGGCACGTTGTCGGCCACCTGCCGCCGGATCCAGTCGCGGAGTCCCTGCGCCCCCTCCTTGCCGAGGAACTTCGGATTCACCTGGAGGAGATCGGCCCACTTGTTGGTCCAGTGCTCCACGAAGGCGTCGCTAGCGAGCAGCCGCTGCACCAGTTCGGCCCGCTTCACCCGCACGTCGCGGCCGTCGGCGAGGAACGCCCGCACGTCGGCCGACGTGGGTGGCAGCCCCGTCAGGTCGAGCGACACGCGGCGGAGAAATTCGTCGTCGGAGCAGAGCGGCGCGGGCTCGATCTGCATCGCCCGCCACTTCGCCGCGACAAGCTCGTCGATCGGCCCCCACGACTCGGGGCTTCGCCACTGAAAGCCACTGCGGTCACCCATCACGGTGAGCGTGACCGCGGCGTAGGCGCCCTCGTAGCGGACGAGGATCGGCGCCTCGCCGCGGCGGACCGCCGTGACCAGGCCCGTGGCATCGGCCGTCGCCACGTCGGTGTTGCCGCTCTCGAGGAAGGCCTGCCGCGTGACGTCGCGCGACGTGCCGTCGGCGTAGGTCGCCACCACGCGGAACTGCTGCCGCCGATCGGGCAGGTCGATCACGGCCGCCGCGGGGCTGACCGCGATCTTCACGACTCTCGGCGTGGCCAGGTCGAGCTTCGCCCCCTCCTCGATCCAGCGGCGGACGATCTGGTAGGTCGGCTCCTCCACCCGCGCCAGGAGTCCCCCTTGATGCGGCGCCGTCGCCGACGCCTTGAGGAGCATGAGGCTGTCGTCGGGGCTGGCGAGGTTCACCCGGCGGCTGCCATGGTCATCGGTGAAGGCCCGCAGGTCGAACACCGGGTCGTAGCCGCGGAGCGAGAGCTTGAAGCCGTTCTTCCCCTTGGCCGCGCCGTGACAGGTGCCCTGGTTACAGCCCAGCCGCGTGAGCACGGGGTTCACGTCGCGGACGAAATCGACGTGCGGCATCGCGTCGACCCCCTTCACCCGCACCTCCACGGTCGCCGACACCGCCGCCGGCCCCGCGCCGTGCGACACCCGCAGCCGCGCCGTGCCGTCAGCGAGCGGCCGGACGAGCCCGCCGGGGCCGATGCTTGCGAGCTTCATGACGTCGGCTTCGCCATCCTGCGCATAGGAAACACTCCGGGTGAGATCGACTCGGCGGCCGTCGGCCAGCCGGCCGGTGCAGACGAGCTGCGTGGCCGCGAAGGGACCGTCGAGGTCGATCGCCCGCGGCTCGACCTCGACCGCCGTGATGCCCGCGGCCACGGGCGGATCGGGCTCGAGCGTGGCCTCCGCCGGCCAGGGCAGCGGCAGCCGCTGGCCGCCGGTGGCGACGGCGTCGAGCCGCGCGACGGGAAACTGGCGCGTGGCCACGCCGCCCGCGTCGAAAAACCGCACGATGCCGTCGGCGCCCGCCGCGGCCACTTCGCCCGACTGCGGATGGAACGCCACCGCGTAGAGCGCCGTCTCCGGCACCTCCACCTTCGCGAGCAGCTTCGTCGAGGCGTCGCGGAAGTCGTCCCATGCCTTCCATTCGGCCGGGCTCCGCTGGCTGCCCTTCGTGCGGCTCTCCCCCGGCACCTTCGCCATGATGTCGAGGATGGGCTTGGGCACGTCGGCCTCGAGGCCGTAGCTCGACACGACCAGTTCGCCGCGGCCGTCGAGCCCCCCGACCGCCGCCACCCGCTTGCCGTCGGGCGAGAAGCGGAGGTTGAAGACCCGGCCGCTCACGGACTGCAGCGGGAAGATGTGGTTCGCGTCGTCGCCGATCACGCGCTTGGTGTGCCGGTGGATCCGGTAGGCCCTGGGCGTGCCGTCGGCTCCGGCGGCGACGACGTGCTCGAGCACCGGATGCCGATCCACCGCCATGAGCCCGCCGCGGAGCGCCCCCGGTGTGATCGAGGTGATGTTGTCGACGAATCGCTGGGTGGCGAGTTCCGTGAGCTTCACGCTCATGTCACGGCCCAGCGAGATCACGTGGTCTCCCTTGGGGGCAAATACCGTGTCGAGCACCCAGTCCTCGTGGGCCCCATGGAAGAGCACCTGCTCCCCGGTGGCCGCGTCGATCGCCCGCAGCGAATTGTCGGTGCAGCCGAAGGCGACGAGT
>JBJTSM010000276.1:0-5931 GCA_046076685.1 Planctomycetia bacterium
GGGGTGCCGCAGGGCCGCCCGCCGGCTCCAGACCCGCAGGCCCATCCGCCGCAGTTCCACGCGCAGGATCGCCGGTTCGGGTACGACGAGCGCCAGCGGCGTTGCGAGGCCGTCGCCCAGCACGCAGACCTGGGCCACGACGGGGTCTTCCGCGAGGGCCGCCTCCACCTCCGCGGGCGGCACCTTCGTGCCTCCGGAGAGGACGAGCGTGTCGACCAATCGGCCGGTGATCCGCACGTGGCCGTCGGCCTCGATCGTGGCGAGATCGCCCGTCTCGAGCCAGTCGGCGGAGCCCGCACGCGGCTCCTGCCGCGGCACGCCGACCACGCCGCCGCCCGCGGCGTCTTCGATCACGCCGATCGCGCGACTCGCCGTCCGCACGAGCAACTGCCCGCGGGTGGCCGGCCGGTCGTCGATCTTCAGTTCGACGCCCGCGAGCGGCGGCCCCACGGTGCCCGGCCGCGCGGTGCGGGGATTGGAGAGCGTCACCACGGGGCCTGCCTCGGCGAGACCGTAGCCCTGCACGAGCGGCAGGCCACGGGCCGCGAAGGCGGCCACCGTGCGCTCCCTGAGCGGCGCCCCGCCCGACACGCACACCCGCACGCGGCCGCCGAGCGCCGCCTGCAGGTCGGCGATCCGCCCTGATTCGGCACCGTGGGCGAGCCGCTCGAAAAAAGCGGGCACGCCCAGCACGACCGTCGGCGGCAGCACCGCACAGGCATCCAGCACCCGGCGCCGGTCGGAGACCACGCTCAGGCAGCCGCCGCGAACCAGCGCCGTGACCAGATCGCCGGTCCGTGCCAGCGAGTGGCTCATCGGCAGCCAGGCGAGCCGCACGTCGTGGGGTTCGTCGAGAAACACGTCGGCGGCCGCGGTCGCGTTGGTGAGCACGGCCCGTTGGGACTGCATCACGCCCTTCGCCCGGCCGGTCGTGCCGGAGGAGAGCAGGATCGCACTGCAGGCGTCGGGATCGCACGATGCGACATGCCGTGCGATCGTGTCGCGGAGCGAATCGAGATCCGCGTGCCGTGGTCGCCAGCACTCGGAGCGCAGCACGCCGTCGGCCCACGGCTGCCGCCGCGGCTGCGATCCGAAGCGGAGGTCGAGCCCGATCGAGCCCGCGGCCGTGCCGCCGCCGGAGCCCGAGGCGGGGCCGGTCCGCACGACTCCACGCGGCCCAAGCCAGGCGAGCTGCCGGGCGTGCTCGGCGGCCGATGCCTCGGCGTGGAGGGGGACATGCACGAGGCCCGCCAGTTGGCAGGCCAGATCGACGACGATCCAGTCGGTGGAATGTGGGCCGACGTGGGCGAGCCGGTCGCCCCGCTGGATTCCGGCGCCGAGGAAGAAGTCGGCGAGTTCGGCGGCGGCCGCGATCACTTCGCTCCATGTCCACGTCCGGCCGCCGTCGAGCGCATCGCAGAGGGCGGGACCGTCGGCCGAGGCCTCGAGCCGCTCGAGCATGAGGGCCACCAGCGAGCCGGCGGCGGGGGAGGCGGTGGCCGTGCCGGAAAACGAAATGACGGCGGTGCTCATGGCGAATGTCAGTCGATTCTTTCGAAGAGCACGGCGATGCCCTGCCCGAGGCCGATGCACATGGTCGCAAGTCCGACCCGCGCTTCCGTATCGCGCATGGCATGGAGCAGCGTGGTGGCGATCCGGGCGCCGCTGGCGCCGAGCGGATGGCCGATCGCCAGGCTGCCGCCGCGGACGTTGACCTTGTTCGTGTCGAGGCCGAGCGCGTCGATGCAGTGGATCGCCTGCGCCGCGAACGCCTCGTTGAGTTCGATCAGGTCGATGTCGTCGATGCCGACGCCGAGGCGGTCGAGCAGCTTTCGCGTCGCGGCCACCGGTCCGGTGCCCATGAGCGCGGGCGGCACGCCGACCACGGCCGTGCCCACCACGCGGGCCAGCGGTTCGAGACGCTGCCGCCTGGCCTCGGCCAGCGACATCATCACGAGCGCGGCGGCGCCATCGCTGAGCGGCGCGCTCGTGGCGGCGGTGATCGTGCCGATCTTCGGCAGGAACGCCGGCTCGAGCGCGGCGAGCTGCTCGGCCGTGCTGTCGCGCCGGATCGACTGATCGCCCGCCACCTCGAGCACCGCGCCCCCCTCGTCGTGCCCGAGCACGGGCACGATTTCGTCCTCGAACGAACCGGCGTCGACGGCCCGTGCCGCCCGGGCGTGGCTTTCGAGGGCGTAGGCCTCCTGCCGCCGCCGGGTGATGCCGTGGACGGCCGCCAGGTGCTCCGCCGTCATCCCCATGGAGAGCATGCCGCGGCTCGACCGGGCGAACACCCGCGGATGGATGTCGATCGCGGAGTCCATGGGCAGGTGGTGCATGTGCTCGACGCCGCCGACGACCTGCACGTTCTCGGCGCCGGCGACGATCGCGTGGCTGGCCTGTGCGACCGCCTCGAGCGACGAGCCGCAGAGCCGGTTGACCGTGGTGCCGGCCACGGCAAACGGCAGGCCGGCCAGCAGCGCGGCGCACCGTGCCACGTTGCCGCCGAGTTCGCCCCGCTGCTGCGTCGCGCCGAGAATGAGGTCTTCGATCGTCTCGGGATCGACCCCGCTGCGGGCCACCGCCGCCTGCACGACCGCCGCGGCCAGTTCGTCGCCGCGGACGCGCCGGAACACGCCCCGGTCGTCGTGGGCGCGGCCGATGGCGGTGCGGCAGCAGCCGACAATGACGGGCGTGGTGGCGGGCGACGTGGCGGGGGGGAGCGGCATGACGATGCTGGGGGCTGGCGGTGTGGAAAAGCGAACGCGGGGTCAGGCGGTGAAGGGTTCTCCCGCGGCCGCCATGGCGAGCAGTCGCGGGGTCGGGTGCATGCGGACGCCGAGATCGGCCAGCGGCTCGAGCCGCCGGATCACCTCGGCCGCGCCGAGTGAGTCGCCCCAGGCGAGGAGGCCGCCGCGGAAGGCGGGGAAGCCGAGGGCATGGATCACCGCGAGGTCGACGTCGCGGCCGTCCCGGACGATGCCCTCTTCGAGCACCCGCAGCGCCTCGAGGAGCATCGGCAGCAGCAGCCGGTCGGCGATCGTCGCGTCGCTGGTCTCGCGGGCGGGGAGCGCATACGGCTTGATCAGTCTGGCCACGCCTTCATCGGGACGATCGACACGGGCCCCCTGCCCGCCCTTCCGATCCCCGGCCGCGGTGCCGTAGTGATAGAACCCGGCGCCGCTCTTGCGGCCGAGCCGTCCCGATTTCACCAGGGCCGGGATGAGCGGGGAGGCCTCGATTCGATCGCCGTAGGCGGCGCTCAGCACGAGGCCGGCGTAGAAGGCCGTGTCGAGGCCGATCATGTCGTAGAGTTCGAGCGGGCCCATCGGCATGCCGAAGCGGCGGGCGACGCGATCGATCCGCGTCGGATCGATGCCTTCGCGGAGCATCTCCACGGACTCGTGCAGATAGGGCATCAGCACGCGGTTGACGAGGAAGCCCGGGCTGTCGAGGACGACGATCGGGCATTTGCCAAGCCGTTTGACGTGGGCCACGGCGGCGGCGACGGTCGCATCGCTCGTGGCCGGGCCGCGGATCACCTCCACCAGCGTCATGCGGCGGACGGGATTGAAGAAATGGATGCCGCAGAACCGGGAGGGATCCTGAAGCGGTTCCGCGAGCTTCGCGATCGGGTTGGTGGAGGTGTTCGTGGCGATGATCGTCGCGGGCCCGACATTCCGCTCGATGTCGACGAGCACCTGCCGCTTGATGTCGGCACGCTCGAGCACGCTTTCGATGACGAGATCGCATGCGGCGATCGCCGCCATGCGGGTGGCGGTGTGGAGCCTGCCCGACAGCGCGACGGCGCGGGCCGGATCGGTTCGCTTCGTGCCGCGGTCCCACGCGGCCTCGTCGAGAATGCCGGCGACGCTCGCTGCCAGCGTGTCGGCCTGCACGTCGACGAGGGTCACGTCATAGCCGGCCCGGAGGTGGCTGGCCGCGATGCCGGCCCCCATGATCCCGGCGCCGATGATGGCGGGACGAGCGCGCGACCGGGATTCGCCGGCCGTGCTCGAGGCATCGCCGCCGCCGCTCGTGCGGTCGTCGAGCCCGGTGTCGCGGCGGTTGCGTTCGCCCAGCCGAAACACCCTGATCAGCTGCCGCGACACGGCCGACGCGGCGAGCTTCGCGAAAGCGGAGGCCTCGATCTGCGCCGCCTGTTCCGCCGGCACGTCCAGGCCGGCGAGGATGGTTTCCAGGATGGCCAGCGGAGCCGGGTAGTGGCCGCCGCCGCGGCCGAGGATCACGGCCGCCGATGTCGATTCGAGGAACTCCCGTTCCTCCGCGACCAGCGGCGCCGCTCCCGCCAGCAGTTCCCGCCGGCCCAGATGGCTCCGCCGGGCGGCTGCGATCTCCGCCAGCCGGCAGGCCGAAGCCAGTGCCTGTTCGGGGCGGACGCAGGCATCGACCAGCCCGAGGCGGGCGGCGGCGGGGCCGTCGACGTTCTCACCGGACGCGGCGAGTTCCACCGCGGCGCCCGGGCCGATCAGCCGCGCGAGCCGAACCGTGCCGCCCCAGCCGGGCAGAAGCCCCAGTTTCACCTCCGGGAAACCGAGCGCCGTGTGGCTCGCGTCGGTGGCGACCCGCAGGTCGCAGGCGAGGGCGAGTTCGAGTCCGCCGCCCAGGCAGATGCCGTCGATGATCGCCACGCTCGGCCAGGCAGGGGCTGAAAACCGTGAAAAAATTCCGCGGCCCGCGCCGCAGAGCCGCTCGATTTCGGCCGGGGGCGTAGCGTGGAGGCGGTCGAGGCGGGCCATGTCGGCACCGGCGAAAAAGGAGCCTTCCCGCGTGGATCGGACCACGACCGCCGTCGGTGGCGGCCCGGCCTCGATGCCGTCGAGCGCCTGCGAAAGTTCCGCCAGCGTTTCGCCCGTGAGAACGTTCTGGGCGTGGTCGGGCACGAAAAATGACAGCAGCACGACGCCATCGTCTCGCCGCTCGACGGTGAGCGTGCGGGCGGGGCGGGCTGCTTCCGCGGGCGGGGTCGGCATGGCAGTGGTCGCGTCCGAGCGGTTGGGCATGGTTTTCGCTTGCTCGAAACCCAAAAACCGGTAGTGTATCGGGCGTTCCACGCTGGTGTTCAACCCTCCAGCCGATCCACCGCCCGCGGGAGTCAGAACGTCCAATGGCAAATGTCGCGGAAAACGCCTCGGAAAACATGAAGCCCGGTCCGTCGGTCCCCGTGCTCTGCGGGGTGTGGTTCGCGCTGGTCGCGGTGTCGGTGGCCGGCAGGCTCTGGCAGCCGGCGGCGCACGTCACGCCGTTGGCCGGGGCCGCCATCGCGGCGGGTGTCGTTTTCCCCAATCCGCTCGTGGCGGCCACGGTGCCGCTTTCGGCCTTGGCGATCAGCAATCTCGCACTGCCCGGATACGGCGACTCGTTCAACGGCATGGTGATGGCCGGGGTGATTTATGCCGCGATCGCCTGGCCGGTGCTGCTGGGCGGAATCGTGCGAAAGGGCCGGCTGGTGGCGGTTCTGGGTGGCGCCTTGGCCAGTTCGCTCGTGTTTTTCCTGACCACGAATTTCGCCCACTGGTGCCTGAGCAACGACTATCCTCACACGATCCCTGGACTGCTGGCCTGCTACACGGCGGGGCTGCCTTTCTATCGGTGGATGCCGGTCGGCGACGTCGCCTGGAGCCTGGCGCTTGCAGGCGGGCTGGCGTTGGTGCCGGGATTGGCTGCGTTTGGCGGCAACGCGACGCGACCGGAGCCGATTTCGTCGCATCCCGTGAACGCTGCTTGACTGTGCTCGGCACCGGCTGAGAATACCGGGATCGGTTCTCCGGCCGGATGGCGGCCAGATCGTGGATCGTGATTGACCGCTGCGGGAATGGCGGAATTGGCAGACGCGCCAGGTTGAGGGCCTGGTGGTAGTAATACCGTGCAGGTTCAAGTCCTGTTTCCCGCATTTCTTTTCGAGAGCCC
>JBJTSM010000277.1:0-4363 GCA_046076685.1 Planctomycetia bacterium
TACGAGGTGATGACCGGCCAGTCGATCATGTTGATGGCGGGCCTGCTCGTGATCGGCTTCATCTCCACCCTGTTCATGGACGAGAAGGCCTTCTCGCCCTTCTACGAGTTCTTTGAGAGCAAGGGGATGCTGTTTCGCGGCGCCATGTGCATCTTTCTCCTGGAGATGGGCCTGGTCGCAGGCGAGCGGCTCGGGGACCTCGTGAAAGTGGGGCCGTTTCTCGTCGCCTTCGGCATCCTGATGCCGCTGGTCCACGGGTTTCTGGGGGTCTACTTCGGCCACCTGGCGGGCCTGAACCTGGGCGGTTGCACCGTGCTCGGGGCGATCGTCGCGAGCGCGTCGTATATCGCCGCTCCCCCGGCCGTGCGGCTCACGCTACCGGAGGCGAATCCCACCTACTCGATCACGGCGGCCCTGGCGATCACGTTTCCCTTCAACATCGCCTTCGGGATTCCGATCTACTTCGAAATGGCCAAATGGGTCGGTGCCCAGTAGTCTTGAGGGGGCCGCGACGGTTGGCGGCGGGCGTCATCGGCGGGAAACACGCGACTCGAGGAGCATGCGATGCAACTCTATCCATTGAAACTCGTGACGGTGGTCGGCGAGGCGGTGATCATGGAAGACATCGCCGAACGGGGCCTCGAGCTCGGCGCGTCGGGCTACACGATCAGCGAGGTCTCGGGGCACGGCTCACGGAGCGCGCGGAACGTGGACGTGTCGGGCGGGCCGAAGACGCTGAAGGTGGAGTTCGTCGTGCCGACGGAGGTGGCCACGAAGATCCTCCAGGACGTGTCGCACGAGTACTTCGAGCACTATGCGATCATCGCCTGGCTGTCCGACGTATCGGTGGTGCGGGGCGAGCAATACACGCGTAGGCCGGGCGGCTGATCGCCGGCGCGGGTCACTCCCACTCGATCGTGGCCGGCGGCTTCGAGGAGATGTCGTAGACCACGCGGTTGACACCGCGGACCTCGTTGATCACCCGCGTGGAAATCCTGGCCAGCACCTCGTAGGGCAGGTGGCTCCAGTCGGCCGTCATGAAGTCCTCGGTCTCCACCGCCCGCACAGCCAGCGTGTCGTCGTAGGTGCGGGCGTCGCCCATCACCCCCACGCTCTGCACGGGCAGGAGCACGGCGAACGCCTGCGAGATCGTCCGCATCAGTCCGGCCCGTTCCAGCTCTTCCAGCACGATCGCATCGGCCTCGCGGAGCGTGGCGAGCCGCGGCTTCGTCACCTCGCCGAGGCAGCGGACAGCCAGCCCGGGCCCCGGGAAGGGGTGCCGCCAGACGATCCGCTCGGGTAGCCCGAGCTGCAGGCCGAGGGCCCGAACCTCGTCCTTGAAGAGGTCCCGCAGCGGCTCGATCAGCTCGAATTCGAGATCGTCGGGAAGGCCGCCCACGTTGTGGTGGAGCTTGATCGTGGCGGCCGGACCGTCGGGGGCGGCGCCGCTCTCGATCACGTCGGGGTAGAGCGTGCCCTGGGCGAGGAATTTCGCCCCCTTGATCTTGGCCGCCTCGTCGGAGAAGCACTCGATGAAGGCCTTGCCGATCCGCCGCCGCTTCTCCTGCGGCTCCGTGACGCCGGCCAGCACGTCGAGGAATTTCTGCTCGGCCGGCACCACGTGCAGGTCGGTCTTGAAGTGGGTCTGGAACTCGTCGATCACCACCGCGGCCTCGTTCTTCCGCAACAGCCCGTTGTCGACCAGGATGCAGGAGAGTTGGTCGCCGATGGCCCGCGACAACAGCGCCGCCACCACGGCCGAGTCGACGCCGCCGGAGAGGCCGCAGATGACGCGGTCGCCGCCCACGCGTTGCCGCAGGTCGCTGATCATGCTCTGGGCGAAGTCCTCCAGCCGCCACGAGCCGGAGCAGCCGCAGGCGGCCATGAGAAAGTTTTTGAGGATCGTGCCGCCGGCCGGCGTGTGGGTGACCTCCGGGTGGAATTGGAGGCCATAGACGGGCAGCGACGTGTGCCGCACGGCCGCCAGCGGGCAGGTGGACGTCCGGGCCAGCGGGCGGAAATCGGCGGCGACCTGGTCGACCTGATCACCGTGGCTCATCCAGACCTCGGTCTGGGCCGGCACGCCCGCGAAGAGCGTGTCGGCGTCGAGCACCTCGCAGACGGCGCGGCCGTATTCGCGGGCCTGGGCCCGGCCGACGTGGCCGCCCAGCGCATCGCACGCCAACTGCATGCCATAGCAGATGCCGAGCACGGGAATGCCGAGGCGGAAGAGCGCCGGGTCGCACCGGGGTGCCCCCGTTTCGTAGACGCTCGACGGGCCGCCCGAAAGGATGATGCCCTTCGGAGCCAACGCCTTGATGCGATCCGCGGTGACGTCGTGGCGGACGATCTCGCAGTAGACATGCTGCTCGCGGACGCGGCGGGCGATCAGCTGGGCGTACTGGGAGCCGAAATCGAGCACCAGCACCCGTTCTGCCTGCTGCGAGGTGCCGGCCGACGCGGCCTTGTGCGTGGTGCTGGAAACGGGGGACGCGGGCATGACGGGCTCGGCGGAAGGGGCGGAAAACCCGCCAGTATAGGCCTCCGCGGCCGGTTGAAAACACCGCCGGGAGCCGCGGCTGTTTTTCGGCCCGCCTGCTATAGTTTGGCCGGATTTTCGCAGCGTTATTCCCCGGTTTGCAACTCCTGCCACGGCATCCATGCTGACACTCCTCACCAACGACGACGGAATTTTTGCTCCTGGTCTGGCGGCCCTCGAGCGGGCCCTGCGGCGGCTCGGCGACGTGGCCGTGGTCGCTCCCTCGACGGAGCAGAGCGGCGTGGGGCACGCCATCACGTTCCTCACGCCCCTCACCGCCAAGGAGATCTTCGACGGCACGCGCAGCCGCGGCTGGGCGGTCGACGGCAGCCCTGCCGACGCGGTGAAGCTCGGCATCTCCGAGTTTTGTCCGCGGCGGCCGGATCTCGTGGTCAGCGGGATCAACAGCGGTCTGAACGCCGGCATCAACGTGCTCTACTCCGGCACGGTGGCCGCGGCGATCGAGGGAGCGTTTTTCGGCATCACGAGCATCGCCGTGTCGCTCGAGTGGGACGAACATGCCGATTACGACCGGGCCGCCGAGATCGCCGCGGACGTGCTCGCGGGACTGCTGGCCCGCCGGCCGCCCGCCGGTAGCCTCTACAACGTCAACATCCCGACCCGTGCCCTCCGCGGCGCCCCCGAACTGCGGGTCGTGCCGATGAGCATCGCCCGCTACGGCGAGGCCTTCGAGCGGCGCGTCGATCCGCGGGGGCGGTCGTACTACTGGGCCACGAACGACCCGCCCCCGCCCCCTTCCCCGCACGAGTCCGACGTGACGGCGCTGGCCGCGGGAAAGGTCACGCTCACGCCCCTCGACTACGACCTCACCCACCGCGGCAGCCTGGGCTCGCTCGCGGAAGGGCCGTGGAGCATCAAGCCCGCGGCCGGGGCCAGGTGACTGCGCGGCCCGCCGCGCGGCTGTCACTTGCGGGCGGGAGGTCATTATTTAAAGGCATCGAGCGGGCTTGGCCCGCTCGGTTCGTCAGCGGGCTTCTCCGGCTTTTTCCGAGTGGAGGACCGCCGGATGGGTTTCTTGTCTGCTGGCTTCGGCTTTTCCTGCGCTGCTGGCTCAGCGATGGTGCTGCTGCTGCTGTCTTCGATCGTCTCCGCGGTTTCCGGCGTGTCTGCTTCGGTGGCCTCTTCGCCTGGCTGGCCAAGGAACAGCCAGCCAGCCACGCCGATCGCCGCGGCCGACAGGAGCGCGGCGGCCAGCCATGCCACGAGCGGCAGCCCGAGGTATCGGCGTCGCAGCCAGTTGCGGCCACCCGCCGTCGATGCGGGCCGCGGCGAAGCCGCCGCGGCGGCCGACTTGCCCGACCCGGGCGACGTGTTGATGACGATGCCGTCCGCGGCGGCCGGGGCTGCAGCAGGCTTCGGTGTCACCGTGGGAAGGCGACCGGTGGAACGCGAGCCGCTCGAGAGGGGCGGCGTGAGCGAGATGGCCTGCGGATCGATGCCCGATCGGGGGCCGGAGCCACCGATTACACCGCTCCCGGAGCCGCTTCCCGAACTGCTGCCCGGCCCGCTGCGGGTGACGGGGGCGACTGTCGCCGGGCCCCCCGACCGCCTGAGCGAGTCGGCTCCGGCAGACGGGTCGGCCGCGGTTCTCCGGAGCGAGTCCCGGCGTGGCGGCTCGGAGCGCGTCCGGCCGGCGGTGGTCGCGGTGCTCGACAGCCATGAGCCGAGCGCGTCCGCCACTTCCTGCGCCGTCTGATACCGCGCGTCGGGGTGCTTCTCCATCATGCGGAAGTAGAGTTCGACGATCGCGGCCGGCGCGTCGGGCCGCGCGTCGAGCAGGTTGGGGGCGGGCTCGTTCATGTG
>JBJTSM010000278.1:0-2030 GCA_046076685.1 Planctomycetia bacterium
CCTCGGGCCCGTGAGGCTGCCCGACCGCACCATCACCTCGTCGATCCGCCGCCGCTCCACCTCCGCACCGGCGGCGTCGATCACGTTGAGCACCTCGAGGCCGGCCACGCGGTTGTGCAGCAGGCCGGGATCGTCGTCGAGGAATCCCGCCACGAAATACTGGCTGTTCGTGGCCGACACGAGCGTGCGGGCGAGCAACTCGCCCGCCTCGTCGGCGCCCACGATGAGGGCGGTGCGAATCGGCCGGCTCGTGAAAATGGGCCGCAGTTCCTCGCGGATGCTCCGCCAGAGTGCCCGGATGCCGCCGATCGCCAGCACCGTGCCCGCCCAGTCGAGCACGATGACGCTCCGCGGCACGCGGGGAAACTGTCCCAACCGCCCCGTCGACAGGAGCAGCCCCTCGACCGACGTCACCACCAGCATCGCGAGCGTCGCCGCCCAGATGAGGGCCGTGAGGTCACTGAAGGCGATCCGCCGCCAGGAAACATGGCAGTGGCCGAGCCAGTAGAAGATCGCCGCCTTGATCACCACGACGCCCGCGACGGTCGCCAGGTAGGTCGCCCCCCACTCCTCGCTCACTGAGAAATCGTTGCGGACGAAGAAGGCGAACCAGTAGACCAGCGTGAAGATGGCGGCGTGCAGGCAGAGCAGCACGACGGCCTTCTGGTTGATGCGGCGGAAAAGGTGCGGGTTGAAGCCGGTTCTATTCATGGTGATGGCATCATCGTGATGGCGTCCTGCCCGGGGCTCGAGAGGCGACAGCCCGGTCGGGCGTCGCCTGACGCCGGCTACAGGCGTTCGAGATCCACGTCCTCCAGTTCGATCGACGCTCCCTGATTGAGAAACCGGACGGCCACGACCAGCCGCTCGCTGCCCCGACGCTTGACCACCGTGCCCTCGAGCCCGCGGAGGGGGCCGCTCCGCACCCGCACGGGCTGGCCCGGCTCGAGGAGCGCCTCGGGCGTGAGCGGGCGATCCGTGTCGATGAGCCGCTTGATGTTCCGCAGGTCGGCGACGAAGCCCGCGGCATCGCCAATCGGGAGACAGCGGGCGATCGTGTTGGTGGCCAGGGCGGCCCTCCGCTGGTCGTCATCGACCAGGGAAAAGACGTAGCCCGAAAAGAGCGGCACATGGGAAAGCCGCACGCGTCCGCCCGGCGACCGCAGCCGCCGCTGGACGAGCGGCGCGTAGAACGGCACGTCGGCCGCCTCGAGCTTCCGCATGAGATCCTTCTCGCGGCGGGAGAGCGTGTAGAAGGCGACCCAATCATGGCCGGGAGCAGGATGCTGGACGAGCGGCCCGTCGAGCAGGTCGGCGGGATGGATGTCGCACTGTCTGGGAAGGATTGGCATTCCAGGAAACCTGGGATCAGGAACTCTGGGAAAACCGCCGGATCTGGGCCCTGCCGCCACGGCGCACTCCGTGCTCGTGGGTGGCCAGAACCCAGCCCATACGCCGCCGCTCCGCCAAGCGACATGTCCGCAATCTTACGTCGCGGAATCGCGCGTGTCGCCAATTTGCACGGCGATTGACAAACGGGGCAAAGTTTTCCGCCTGCGGTGCCGATAACAACGATTGCGACGATTGTGCCGGTTGCAGAGACTTTGCATGCTCACCCGCAAAAACACGCTAAAACGCCTCTCAAATGCCTCCGCTCGGCGGTTGGGGCGGCGCGTGCACACGGCCGTCGTGACGCTGCTGATCGCCGCGACAGTCTGTTCCAGCGGCTGCAACATCTACGGCCGGCCCCAGCGCACGGCCGCCCGACAGGCCATGCTCGAGGCCGATTGCCCGGCCGATCCCGCCAAGATGCCGGCCAAAGAGCTCGCCAAGGTCACGCTCCCACCCTACGTGATCGAGCCCCCGGACATCCTGCTCATCGACGCGCTCCGCGTCGTGCCCAAGCCCCCCTTCCGGATCCAGTCGTTCGACACCCTCCAGGTGATCGTCGAGGGCACGCTCCTCGAGCAGCCGATCAACGGGCTCTACGTCGTGGAGCCGGGTGGCATGCTCGACCTGGGCCCGTCGTA
>JBJTSM010000279.1:0-2056 GCA_046076685.1 Planctomycetia bacterium
CGATCAAGGACGTGCCGGGTTGGAATGGCCTCGTGGTGGAGGAGCATGCCGGCGTGGTGACCTGGCGGGCCCCGCTGGCCGCCAACCCCGATGGCACGTCGGCGGAAGTCCGCGGCAGCGTGAGCCTGCAACTCTGCCGCGACAACGCCTGCACGCCGCCCGAGACCATTTCCTTCACGGCCGCCGCTGCCGGGGAGGCGGCTGCCGCCGCGGCCACGCCGGTCGCCGGCTCAGCAGCAGGGCCGGTCCGACCCGACTCGACAAGCACCGGCATCCCGATCGGTGCCAAGGCCCCGGGGCTGGCGGCACCGCTCGCAGCCGCGGCCGCTTCCGGCACACCGCTGTCGTTGCCCGTGGCGCTCTTGATGGGGCTCGTCGGCGGCCTCATCCTGAACCTCATGCCCTGCGTGCTGCCCGTGCTCGGCCTCAAGCTCATGTCGTTCGCCCAGCAGTCGGGCCGGGCCCGGCAGGAGATTTTTCAGCTCAATCTCTGGTATTGCGCCGGGCTCTATGCGGTGTTCTTCCTGCTCGCCACCGCGAGCGTGGCGGCGAACATCGGCCTGGCGGGCTCGAACCTCGCCTGGGGCGAGCAGTTCACGTCGTCCCGGTTCAACATCGCGATGGCGGGGATCGTATTCGCCTTCGCGCTGTCGTTTCTGGGCGTCTGGGAGCTGCCGATTCCCGGCTTCATCGGCGCGAAGGCCGGGGCGATGCAGGCGCAGGAGGGGCCGCTCGCGGCGTTCCTCAAGGGCGTGCTGAGCACCGTGCTGGCCACGCCCTGCAGCGGCCCCTTCCTCGGGCCAGTCTTCGGCTTCACGCTCACCCAGCCCACCGGCGTGACCTACGCCGTGTTCGCCGCGATCGCCACCGGCATGGCCCTGCCCTACCTGCTCGTCGGCGTCTTTCCCGGCCTCGTGAAATTCCTGCCGAAGCCTGGCGCCTGGATGGAGACGCTCAAGGAGGTGCTCGGCTTCGTGATGCTCGGCACCGTGGTCTTCCTCTTCACGTTCCTCGACCACGACTGGTTCGTGCCGACCTTCGCCCTGCTCGTGGGCATCTGGGCGGCCTGCTGGTGGATCGGCCGGGCGCAGGAGGCGCGGGCGGGGGACATCGGCTTCGGCCGCTGGCTGCAGGCGGGCGGCATCGTGGCCACGGTGGGCAGCCTCGCCTTCATGTTTCTCGGGCCGGTGACGTCGGTGATCGCCTGGGAGCCGTTCTCGCGGGAGCGGCTCGCCGACCTGCGTGAGAAGGGGGCCACGGTGCTCGTCGACTTCTCCGCCGACTGGTGCATGACCTGCAAATACAACCTCGCGACGGCGATCGAGACCTCGAAGGTGAAGGCGGAGATCGAACGCAACCGCGTCGTGCCGCTGCTGGCGGATTGGACCGACGGGTCGCCGGAGATCAAGCTCATGCTCGAGAGCCTGCAGAGCAAGTCGATCCCGGTGCTCGCGGTGTTTCCGCCGGCCCGGGCGGGCGACCGGCCGCCGGAGCCGATCGTGCTCCGCGATCTGATCACCGAAACGCAGGTGCTCTCCGCGATCCGCGAGGCCGGCCCGTCGCGGGCCGCCCCGGCCGAGATCCGCGCCGCCGCGAAGCCGCAGCCCGTCGCGGGGCATTGAGCCCGAGCCCGCAACGGGCGTGGCGGCTTATCACACGCGAGTCCGGTCCCCCGGCTCGCGCCGGGGGCTCTGATGGGGAGGAGCACACTCCGGAGCCATCACCCGAGGATGCCCTTCACCACGTGGCCGTGCACGTCGGTGAGCCGGTAGTCGCGGCCCTGGAAGCGGTAGGTGAGCCGCTCGTGATCGATGCCGAGGCAGTGCAGGAGCGTGGCGTTGAGATCGTGGATGTGCACCGAATCCTGGAGGATGTTGTAGCCGTAGTCGTCGGTCACGCCGTGGACGATGCCCGGCCGTATGCCGCCGCCCGCCAGCCAGATCGAGAAGCAGCGGCCGTGGTGGTCGCGGCCGTAGTCCTCCACGAGGCCGCCCTGGCCGTAGACGGTGCGGCCAAACTCTCCCGCCCAGACGACGAGCGTCTCGTCGAGCAGGCC
>JBJTSM010000280.1:0-2209 GCA_046076685.1 Planctomycetia bacterium
CTGAGAAACTTTCCACCCCGGGTCAAAAAATCGCTGGCCATCCCGGCCGTCGCCTCGAGCGCCGCGACACCGCCGGCCGCTTCCCGAATCCCGCTGGCAAGTGGTCCAAAAACAGGACCAAGCGACAGCCGATCGGACAAGCCGGCGAGCCTGTCCGCGGTGAACATGTCGGCCGCCTCCCGAAGCAGCGGGAGATAGTCGCCGACGGGGGCAGCCCCGCCGCCGGCGACGCCAAGCAGCCCCAGCACCCATTCCACGTCGATCGCGCTGGCGGCGAGCGAACTGGCGCACCCACCGGTCGCCCCCGCCGGGAGCGGCTCGTACGGAACCGCCGCCACGGGCAGCGAAAACGCCGGCAACATCGCAAACGCCTTCTCAAGATCGGCGAGACGGGCGATCCCCAGCACACCGTCATACTGGCCGGTCAACAGGCTCCCGATGCCCGCGACCGCGTGGTCGACAGGCTCCACCACCCAGCCGCTGTCGCGTGCCGCCGACCAGATCGTGGCGATCCCGCAGCTCGGGCCGCAGACCCTCGGCACCGCCGCCGATTCTTCTGCCGTGTCCGCCCCGCGGGAAACCGCTGGACAATCGGGCAGAAGAAGCAACCGGCGTCCGGAGGGGGCCGCGGCGAGACGATCCCGCCAGAATTCCGACACGATCGTGACCATCGTCCAGCCGACGTACTCCGGCCCCGCCGACGCCCGCTTCACGACCGTCTCGGCACAGCCCCGCAAGCCGGCGGCCGTGCGGACCGACGCGGGCACGCCTTCAGCCCGCCAGACCGAGACAAGATCCGAGGCTATGGCCCGCAGCCGCTCGCGCACCTGCCGAGAGTCCGGGCACCGCAGCGTCGCGGGCGTTGGGGCGGCCGTGGCCGTCTCCCCGCCGCGGCGGGAATTCCAGGGCGGAACCGACCGGTTCAGGGCCGCTGATGATTCGAACACGAAAAACCTCTCGGAAGCCGGGAACAGCCGGTCTGAACGGGCCGCACAAGCCCTTCGGCAAGGAAACCGCAGCGGGCCCCTCCGCGTAACCCGGGCCGGGCCCGGCGACGCGTTCACCCGTCGAAAAACCGGGGCAAAAGGGCGTCGATCTCGAGGAGCCCCCGCCGGGAGAGCACGGGGCCGACGGCGGTCAGTTCCAGGTACCCCTCCGACTCGAGCGCCCGCCACTGGGCCGACCAGTCCACGAGCGGATCGACCCCAAACTTCCGCTCGAGCCTCTTCGTGTCGAGCCTGCCCCGCTTCAGCCCGAGCACCAGTTCGCGGATGAGCAGTTCTCGCCCGGTCGGCACGAGCCCGCGGTGGAGGGGCAGTCGCCCTGCCTCGACCGCCGCCAGATAGTCGTCCCAGTGCGTGGCATTTTGGTAGTGAAGGCCGGAGAGGTGGCCGAAACTGGCCACCCCCAGCGCCACGAGATCACTCCCCTCCCAGAGCATGTCGCGGTAGTGGAAGTGGACACGGGCCGGATCACGGACGAGCGTGTAGCCGCTGGAGATCGAGTAGCCGCGTTCGAGGCAGCGTTCGAAGGCCCAATCGACCCAGGCCCGCTTCGTCGGCCAGTCCGCCACGGGCACCTGTCCGCCTCCGTCCCGAGCATCCCGCACGAACACGGTAT
The DNA here is from genome assembly GCA_046076685.1 of Planctomycetia bacterium. GTDB lineage: Bacteria > Planctomycetota > Planctomycetia > Pirellulales > UBA1268 > CAMCQY01. The sequence goes on from JBJTSM010000280.1 coordinate 1,621, forward strand.
TCAGGGGCAGCTCCATCTGGTAGATCGTGATGCTGTCGGGGTCGAGCGACAGCGTCTGCTCGACGGTCCGCCGCCAGGAATCGAAGGTGTCGCCCACCATCCCGGCGATCAGGTCGATGTTGGTGTTCGGAAACCCGGCTGCCTGGATCCAGTCCCAGGCGCGGAGGATCTCGGCCGACAGGTGCGCCCGACCGTTCGCCTCGAGCACGTCGTCGGCGAAGTTCTCGACGCCCAGCGAAATCCGCGTCATGCCGAGCGACTTGAGGGCCCGCACCTTCGGCTCCGAGAGCGTGCCTGGTTCGCACTCGAACGTGACCTCCTCGGCGTGCTCCCAGCCGAAGCTCTCGTGCAGCCCGGCAACGAGCCGCTCCAGTTGCTTCACGGCGAGAAACGAGGGCGTGCCGCCCCCGAAGTAGACGTAGCGGAGCGGCCGGCCGTGGACGGCTGGCCGCGCGGCGGCGAGCGCCGCCTCGCGGGCCAGCGCCAGCGAATAACGCTCCACGTCGGCCGCCGCCACGTCGGTGTAGACCCTGAAGTAGCAGAACTTGCACCGCTTCCGGCAGAACGGAATGTGGAGGTAGAGGCCCAG
>JBJTSM010000281.1:0-8256 GCA_046076685.1 Planctomycetia bacterium
CCGAGGAGGCCCGGCACAAGCGGGAGGAGTTGGCCGCGTTCGCCCGGCGGATCGACGAGCTGATGGTGGCCTGCGACCTCGTCCCCGAGGCCACGCCGCTCGAACACCTCGGCCAGCTCCGCGAGAAGCTGGCCGCCGAATCGCTCGCCCACCGCCGCCGCGGCTCGCTCACCCGCAAGCTCGAACGGGCCCGCGCAGCCCACCGTCGCGCCCGGAAGCAGCTGTCCGTGGCCGAACACCACGTCACCGACTTTTTCACCCGGTGGTCCGTGACCACCGAGCAGGCGTTTCTCGCCAAGGTCGACCGCCGCCCCCTCTTCGAGCAGACGAAACTGGAGGCCGAGGACGCCGAACGAGCCTGGCTCGACGCGCGTCGCCGGGTCACCGCACCGGCCGAGATCGACCGATGGCTGGAGGGCGAGCCCGGCCACCGCGTAAGCGGCGAACAGGCCGCGGCCTCCCCCCTCGAGCGTCGCCTCGCCGAAGCCTGTGCGGGCACGGAGCGGCTGCGGACGACGCTCCGCCTCGCGAACGACCGCCGGGCCGGCATCGCGGCCAAGGTCGACGCCACGGCCCGGGATCGGAGCACGGAAGCGCTGCAGGCCGAGCTGAGCGACGTGGAGCAGCAGCTCGCCGCGCAACTCGACCGCCGGCGGCTCCTCGAACGAACCGGCCGGCTGCTCGAGGAAACCCGACTGACGGTGGCCCGCGACCACCAGCCGCCGGTGCTCCGCGACGCCTCGTACTGGCTCGCGCGGCTGACCGACGGCCGGCACACGGCGATCACCACCACCATCGACGAGGCACGGCTCGAGGTGCACGACCGGGAAGGGGGCGTCTGGAAGCCGGAACGGCTCAGCCGCGGCACGCGGGAGCAGGTGTTCCTGGCACTGCGGCTGGCGCTCGTCCGCGACCTGCAGCGGCACGGCGTGCGGCTGCCGCTCGTCATGGACGACGCGCTGGTGAACTTCGACGACGAGCGGGCCCGTGCCGCCGCCCGCGTGCTCGTGGAATTCGTCTCCGATCAGCCGGGCGAGCGGCAGATGCTCGTCTTCACCTGCCACGCCCACGTCGCCTCGATCTTCGCCGCCGCCGACGCCACGGTGCGGTCGCTGAGCGATCCCGCCCGCGACTGGCGGCCGACGCCGCAGCCGGTTCCGCGCCGCGTGCCGGCCCCGGCGCCGCGGGCCGAGCCCCAGCCGGAGCCCAGCCCCGAGCCAAAGCCGGTGCCGCAAGCGCCGGTCGTCTCACGGCCGATCGCGCCGCCCGTCTCGTTCGACGAAGTGGCCACCGACGCCTGGCCGGCGGAGCATTTCTTCTTCAGTCCCTCGGGCGGCTACGCCGCGCTGCACGGGAAGCCGCGCCGGAACGTCAGATCTTGACCACGCCCGAGTGGATGTCGCGGAGATACCGCGCCCGCATCTGGGCGAGCAGCATGCCGAGATAGGCGTTCGCGCCGAGCGAGAGGAAGAGCGTGATGAGGCTGCCCGTGAGCAATCCCCACGGCCTCACTGTTTTGGGAAGCGTTGTCTCCACGTCGGCGATCCGCGACGCGGCCGACGCGGCCACCGGCGCGGCGCGAGGCCTCCGAGAAGCTTCGATCACCGACCGCTCGACCGCGGGTGGCCAGGCATCGGCGACGTAGATCTTCACGCGACGGACGTCCCGCGCGTCCGCCGGCACGTCGCTGGTAAAGGTGTAGGGAGTGCCGCTGCGCACGAGGTCGGGCTCGACACGCACCAGGTAGTCGCCGCCTCCATCGACGGCGGGAACGAACGCGGCCTCGATGCCGTAGGCCGGAAAACCCGGCAGGGTGACGACGGCCAGCACCAAGCTGGCGGTCGTGAACAGGTTCAAACGCACGAGAGTCGTCTCCGGAAACATCCTCACCTCGCGGCCACGGGCTGCGGCCGGACGCGGGGTGAATTTCACCCTCTGGGCGCCCCTTTGTGCAACGTGGGCGTTTCTTTTTCGGCCGTCCGCCCGGCCCCATCCGCCCCCGCGGCGGCAGCCCCGCCCGCCAGATCGCCCCCGCCGGGCCCCGAGAGGCTCACGATCTCCGCCTGCAGCATGGTCAGGGCGGCCTGGAGAAAGGCCACCGCGATCGGGCCGACGAAGATCCCGATCGGCCCCAGGGCCCCCACGCCGCCGAGCACACTGAGCAGGGCCAGAAGCGGGTGGAGCTTCGACTGGCCGTGCAGCACGATCGGCTTGATGATGTTGTCGACCGTGGAGACCACGCACGCCCCCCAGAGGGCCAGGCCGATCGCGGCCCAGGTGTTCTTGAGAAAGAACAGCAGGTAGAGGCTGGCGGTGCCCCAGACGGCCGCCGCACCGACGAACGGCACCAGGGCCCCGAAGAATGTCAGCAACGTCAGCAGAAACACGCCGCCGAGGCCGGCGATATAGAAGCCGAACCCCGCCAGCACCGCCTGCACGATCGCCGCCAGCAGGGTCGAACTGACGACCGCACGGCTCACCTCCTCGAACTCCTCGAGCAGCTGCCATTGATACCGCCGGTCGAGCGGCACGAGACGCGTGACCGCCTCGAACATCCGCCGACCGTCGGCGAGAAAGTAGAACAGGCTCACGGTCATCACGATCAGGCCGATGAGCAGCTTGACGATCACCACCGGCGCCCGGGCGGCGATCGGCCCGATCCACTCCTCGGCCAGCTTGCGGAGCTCCGCATTGACGCTCTCGCTGGTGAGGTGCAGGCCGGTGGCGTCGTTGACGGAACGGACGAGTCCGTCGAGCACGGTCGGGTCGAGCCGGATGCCCTCCGGGCTGCGGAGCATGCCCACGGCGTCGCCGCCGGCCCGAGAGACGAGCAGGAACAGCGGCACGAGCACGATCAGGAGCACGAACAGCGTGGTCAGCCCGGCGGCCACCCAGTCGGGCAGGAGGAACCGCTCCCGCAGCCATCGATGCAGGGGACCGAAGATCACCACGAGCATCGCCGCCAGCAACAGCGGCAGCAGGAAGCCCGACATCACCCGGAGCGAGAGCAGGCCGAAGATGGCCACCAGGCCGAGGATCACGCCGAAGGAAATCAGCCTCGTCATCAGAGCACGCTTCTCGTCAGAGCACGTTTCAGACCTGGTGCCGTCGTCTCCCGCACGACGGCCGCCGCGGGACATCGGCCCCGTTGGGGTTTCCCGAAGAGTGTATGCCAACCGCCCCCGAAACGTCAGCCGCCACACGGACAGGCATCACATGGTGTGCATGCACGGCAAGGCGCGGGATCGTGGCTGACACATGGGCAGCCGCAGATCGCATGGCGGCCGGCGGGCCATCCCAGTATCCTGCTCCGGTCCGCCAGCCGCTTCCCGCCCGTCCCCCGCCGCCATGAACACCCCCGCCGCATCGGTCGTCGTGCCCGTTCGTGACGAGGCGGGCAACATCGCCCCGCTGGTCGCCGAACTCCGGGCCGCCCTCGACGCGGCCGGCATCGCGTGGGAACTGTTTCTCGTCGACGACGGATCGACGGATGCGTCGTGGGCGGAGATCTCCGCCGCGGAGACGTCCGACCCGCGCATCCGCGGCATCCGCTTCGAGCGGGGCCGGGGCAAATCGGCGGCCCTCGCGGCCGGGTTCGCCCAGGCGCGGGGTGAGCGGATCGTGATGCTCGATGGCGACGGCCAGGATGATCCGGTGGAAATCCCGCGGATGCTCGCCCTCCTCTCCGGCGACCGGGCCCGGGCCGACTTCGTCAACGGCTGGAAGACGCCGCGGCTCGACCCCTGGCACAAGACGATGCCGTCGCGGGTGTTCAACTGGCTGGTGGGGCTCTTCACCGGCCTTTGGCTGCACGACCACAACTGCGGGCTCAAGGCCTTTCACCGCGACGTGCTCGAGCGGCTCGCGTTGACGGAGGGTATGCATCGCTTCATGCCGGTGCTGGCGGCCGCGGAGGGCTTCCGTGTGACGGAAGTGCCGGTGCACCATCGGCCGCGCATCCGCGGCAGCTCCAAGTATGGCGTGGCGCGTTTCTTCCACGGCCTCCGCGATCTCGCGCAGGTCGCCGTGCGGGTGTGGGGCCGGGTGCGACCAGTCGCGACACCCCGCCGCGGCGAGTCACGGGCCCGGCTGCGACGCGGCGTCTGCACGCTCCTCGCCACGATGGCGCTCGCCACGGTGCTCGGCCGCATCGGCGCCGTCGCCAGCGTCGATCGGATCGGCCTCGAGAAGAGGCTGGTGGCGGATGCGGTGGCCAAGGCGCAGGCCGCCGGCGAGGCGGTGGATCCCGAGGCGGTGAGACTGAAAATCGAGCGTGACAAGCGGCTCCTCCGGCCGTTTCTCTCGGGCAACGACCGCAGCCGCTGGCTCACGATCCGCAGTCTGGTCGAGCGTGGTTCCTTCGCGATCGACGAACTGGTCGTCGAGCCCGGCTGGGACACGATCGACGCCGTCGTGCACCCCGACGCCACCGGCCATCTGCGGCTCTACTCGAGCAAGCCGCCGCTGCTCTCCGTGCTCTGCGCCGGCCCCTACTGGCTGCTCTCCCGGCTCACGGGCTGGACGCTCGGCGACCATCCGTTCGAGATGGGCCGCATGCTGCTCGTGGCCTACGGGCTCCTGCCGCTGGCCGTCTTCATGCTGTTCACGTTCAGGCTCGTCGAGCGGATCGGCACGACCGACTGGGGACGGCTCTGGGCGGCCGGGCTCACGGCCGGCGGCACGCTGCTCAACACGTTCGCCATCGTGCTCACCAACCACGTGCCCGCGGCGGCCTGCACCGCGGCGAGCGCCTGGTTCGTCCACCGGATCGCGGCCGACGGCCAGCGTTCCCGTGCCGCCTTCGCTGCGGCCGGGGCCACCGCGGCGCTCGCAGCGGCGTTTGAACTGCCGGCGCTCGCCTGGCTGGCCGCCACGCTCGGCCTGCTGACCTCCTGCGATCTCCGCCGCACAGTCACGGCCGCCCTGCCTCCCGTGCTGGTCGTGGCCGCCGCCGCGCTGGCGACCAACTGGCTGGCCCACGGCACGATCGCGCCCCCCTACGCCCACCGGACGGCGGCGGCCGCGCCACTGCCACCGGAAGTCGTGCTCCGCGACGGGGAATCGTGGAACCCGGCCAACTGGTACGACTATTCGCTCCGGCTTCCAAACGGCAAGCTGCTGACGAGCTACTGGCGGGCGCCGCAGGGCATCGACCGTGGCGAGCCGTCGCTCACCACCTATGCGTGGCATGCGCTCATCGGCCACCACGGCATGTTCTCGCTCACGCCCGCCTGGCTGCTGGCGATCCCGGGCATCGGGCTGTTGGCCGCTCGGGCCGGCCGCATGCCCGCTCGCCGCGCGACGCGGGGCGAGCCGCCGGCAGCCGATCCGGGGAGCGTCGGCACGGCCCGGCTGGCCTGGGCAGTCGCCGCGGTGTCGGTCGTGGTGATCGCCTTCTATCTCGCGCGGCCTCCGCTCGACCGCAACTACGGCGGCACATCGAGCGGCTTTCGCTGGTCGTTCTGGCTGGCACCACTCTGGGTGATGGCGACCGTGCCGGCCGCCGACCGTCTGGCGGGCGGCCGGATGGGCCGCGGGCTGGCGCTGTGCCTGCTGGGCCTGTCGGTGGTGTCGGTCGCCTATCCCACGTGGAGCCCGTGGACGGCGCCCTGGCTCCAGCAATGGCTCACCCACGCGGGCTGGCTCGTCGGCAGGTGATGCACTCGATTCATCGCTACGCCTGATCGGATTCGCCGGTACGTGCCGACTCGGGCCAGTAGGCGGGGAGCGCGGCCTCGATGGTCACGGCTTCGCCCGTGTCGGGGTCGGCGTAGGTGATGCGGCACGCGTGCAGGGCGATGGGCTGCGTGCGCTGGTCGTCGCTGTCGGCGACCACGGCGATGCCTGCCCGGATCTGGCCGGTCCAGGATCGGTTCCAGGCTGGATCCGGCACGCCGTAGAGATCGTCGCCCACGATCGGCATGCCCCTCGCCGCCGCCTGCAGCCGCAGCTGGTGCATCCGGCCCGTCACCGGCGAGAGTTCGAGGAGCAACCGGTCGGCCGGGAGACGCCGCAGAAGGCTCACGATCGTAACCGCCTCCCGCCCGCCCGGCTCGTCCGCCGCCACGATTCGCGCCCGGGCCTCGGCGGGAAGTTTTTCGAGCCTGTCGCGCCACGTCACCGTTCCGGCCGGCGTCCCGTCAGCGGTGCCGCCCGGCTCGCCCGCGGCACGCACGATCGCCTCGACCGCTTCGCCGGCCGCCTCGGCCGGAGCCACGATCGCGCGATACGACTTGCTCACCTGTCGTCGCTCGAACTGCCTCGAGAGCTTGCGGGCCGCGCGGGGCGTGGACGCAAAGAGCACCACCCCCGAGACACTGCGATCGAGCCGATGGGGCACGCCGAGGTAGCCGTTCATGGCTTGACCGTGAAGGGCCTGCCGCAGCCACGCCTCCACCGACGGAATACCGGGCGGTGCCTGCGTGGCCAGCCCGGCCGGCTTCCAGACCGCGACCACACCGGACGACTCCCGGATGATCTGCGGCTCGGGCACGTTTGACTCTTCTCTCGCCATCACCGGCACCCGGGCCCCGCGGCCCGAAATTCGTCGAAATGTGTCCAAACCCGTTTCGGATGTCGTCCGCGGCACCCACTGTTATACTGCGGCGGTCGAACTCCCGCGGGGGGCTTCCTCCCCCGTCCCTCCCTGCCCGCCCCCGCCTCACCCCGTTCGCGAGAGGAGTTATCCGATGGCACCGTCCTCGTCACCCGCCACGATCCGCGTGCTGATCGCCGACGACCACGAGATCGTCCGTCAGGGGCTGACCAGCCTCTTCGAGGATTCGGAGATCGACGTCGTCGGCGAAGCGGCGGATGCCGCGGAGGTGACGAAGCTGTCCCGCAAGCTCAAGCCCGACGTGGTCGTGCTGGATGTCCGCATGGGCACGGACGACGGCATCGAGGCCATCCGAAAGATCCGTGACGCCTCGGCCGGCACGCGGATCGTGATGCTGTCGGCCTTCGACAGTTCCACCTACATCGCCCGCGCCGTCTCGGCGGGCGCCAACGACTACCTGTTGAAAAGCGCCTCGCGGCGCGAACTGATCGAGGCGGTCACCAACGCGGCCCGTGGAACGACGCCCCCACGGTCGGGCGAATTTCGTCGCATCGTCGGCTCGATGGCCAACAAGACCGTGCCGGACCATCTCGAGGTGGCCCTCACCCCCCGGGAAACGCAGGTGCTGCGGCTCCTGGCGATGGGGCTCTCCAACCAGGAAATCGCCAACTCGCTCACCATCAGCATCGAGACCGTGAAGGAACACGTCCAAAACCTGCTCCGCAAGCTTTTGCTCAACGATCGCACCCAGGCCGCCGTCTGGGCCATCCGCCACGGCCTCGCCTAGCGAAACAGCGGCCCAGCGGGCCCACCAGCATCGACGGCAGGAGCACCAGGTCGCCCGCCAGCGCCGTCAGCATCAACAGCGCGAGCATCACCGCGAAGCGGCTCGTCGGGGCGAAGGAACTGAGCGAAAAGATGAGGATGCCGAGGCCACAGACCACCGTGCTCTCCGTCATCGCCGCGGCGCAGTGCCCGAACGCGGCATGGACCGCCGCGGCCGGCTCGAGCCCCGAGTCGATGCCGCGCCGGAAGAAGGTGAGGAAGTGCAGCGTGCCGTCGATCGCCATCCCCAGCGCGATCGAGGCGGTCATCACGCTGCCGATGTCGAGGGGCGTCCGCGTCCAGCCGAGGAACCCGAACATCAGGATCATCGGAAACACGTTGCTGATCATCGCCACCATGCCCGCGAGCACCCCGTGCTCCACGACCATCATCACCACCAGGATCAGCCCGCAGGCCGACAGGAAGCTCGTGAAGAGGTCGGAGAGCAGCGTGTTCTGAATGGCGTGGACCAGCGGCATCACGCCGGTGCAGGCGACGCGGATGCCGCGCGACGCCCCGCCCGCCTCGGCGACGACCGGCTCCATGTCTCTCCGCACCCGGTCGAGCAACTGACCGTAATCGACGTCACGGAGCGCCGAGATGCGGGCTGTCGCCCGCCAGAGCTGCCCCGACTCGTTGTTGCGGATGTATTTCATGTCGTCGATCGCGACAAGGCTGCGTTCCAGTTTGCGGGCGAGCACCCGCCGCCGCGCCGACGCGAGGGGCCCCGTCCCATCGGGCGAGTCAGGCAGGAAGAGCGCGGCGGACATCACCGTGCTCGAGCCGACCGTTTCCGCGAGCTGTTCGGCCGCCCGCTGCAGCAATCCGAGCCGGTCCGCCGGCGAGACCGGCGAATCGGCGGCGAACTCGAGCAC